>NZ_JAWOVY010000025.1:0-62757 GCF_033340155.1 Vibrio sp. 1562 | reverse complement strand
GCTACGATGATTAACTGATGTAACCGATCAGATCGTAACTTCCTGATTTAGTTCCATCGAATTACGCAACAAAGCCATAGAAGAACATACCTCTCTTCGCTTTCAACCAGCAGGACACATTTTAGGGTCTGCATATGTTGAGTTTCATTTATTAAACAATGAAGTTGTTGTGTTCTCAGGGGATTTGGGACCTCGTAACACGCCTCTCCTACCTGATCCGGTATCGCCTGAAAAAGCTGACTATTTGTTTATCGAGTCAACATACGGCAATAAAGTTCACGAAGATGTTGAGTCTCGCAGTAGGCGATTGCTTTCTATTATTGAGCATGCACTTCAGGATGGTGGCGTAATTGTTATACCTGCTTTTAGCGTCGGGAGAACTCAAGAGTTACTGTTTGATATAGAACAGCTTATTCATGAGCACGCCTTGCAAGATTCTCTGCCTATTATTCTCGATTCTCCTTTGGCTAAAAAGGTAACTACTACCTATAGGCAATTTAAAAAGCTTTGGGGAGCTGAAGCGAAAGAGCGGCTCGAGCATCACCGACACCCTCTTGCGTTTGATCAATGTATTACCGTCGAAAGCCACACTGACCATTTAAAGCTCGTCAATCGACTCGCGAGCACGGCAGAAGCTGCTATCGTGGTTGCGGCCTCTGGTATGTGTGAAGGGGGACGTGTCGTCAATTATTTAGAAGCATTGCTGCCAGATAAAAGAAATGATGTGTTATTTGCAGGCTATCAAGCAGAAGGGACGTTAGGTCGGCGAATTCAGGATGGAGAAGAGAACATACTGATTGAAGGAAGGCGCGTTAGAGTGGAGGCTCAAGTACATACCATGTCAGGTTACTCTGCACATGCGGATAGGGACGATTTAATACAGTTTGTTTCTGGTATCCCTACTCCTCCGAAAGAAGTTCACCTTATTCATGGTGAACAGGAGTCGAAAAGATCGCTTTATCAACAACTGATAACCCTCGGATATAACTGCGTTATATAGTGAAATGAACAATCATTTAATTTCAATGCAATATAATATATCGCAAACATAGTTTTTCGAGTTCATTGATATAATTACGTTAAGATTCAAAAACAAGTCATGAACAAGGACTCAGGTTCAAGAAAATTAACAAAGTTATGAGCATGTTCTGGATTCAGGGATATAATTTCTATACGAAATAAATTATAATCGCCGACTTGTAAGCAATTGGCTAGTCGATAACAACTTATTCCATTCCTATGACAGACAGTATGAGCGACACGCTTCAAGAACGAGAAGCTTCTGAATTAACTAAGCATAATTCTATCAGCATAACATCAGCATTGGACGAGTTATCCGCAAGTGAATCAAATGCTTGCCTTTATATCTACTGTCCAAAAGAAGACGAAGCAAAAATTGCTCAAGTACTTAAGAGGCATCCTGAGATTAATGCTCAGGTTAATAACTATTCTCTTAGAGACTTCAAGAGCAAAACGCTTTGCCACTTCAAAAGCTCGCATCTAGATCCTGAACAGCAAGCGTTTCTTGTCGCGGCGACAGAGCTAGGTGCTTGGGTTGAGCCATTAGTGAGCTATTTTGACCGTTCACTCGGATATACTGAAACTGAGCTTTTGCACAGCGGCTACTTCTTACACCAAAAAGCTTTTTCTATCCTTTCTAATCGCAAGAACAGCTGGCAAAAACGCTTCATCGATCTGTTGTTTGTCTTCATGCTGTCATGGGTTGCTATTCCAGTAGGGCTTATTACGGCACTACTCATTAAGCTTGAATCGCCAGGTCCGGTATTCTTTAAACAGCGTCGTACCGGCCAGTATAATGAAGAGTTTGAAGTGATTAAGTTTCGCTCGATGCGAAACGATGCAGAAAAGAACGGAGCCCAATGGGCAACAAAAAATGACGCGCGCGTAACGAAAGTCGGCTGTTTTATTCGTAAAACTCGCATTGATGAGCTCCCTCAGTTAATCAACGTACTAAAGGGAGAGATGTCGATGGTTGGCCCTCGCCCAGAACGTGAAGTGTTCATCTCTGAGTTGGAAAAAGCCATTCCTTACTATCGCTTTCGTCACGCCGTTAAACCTGGGGTAACTGGCCTAGCTCAAGTAAAATACCCTTACGGCGCATCGGTAGAAGACGCTATTTGGAAGCATAAATACGATGTCTACTACATCAAACACCAAAACTGGATGATGGAAGTGAAGATTCTTTTCCTTACAGTCAAAACGGTGTTATTTGGGATGGGTCGCTAAAACACGGCGAAGTTAATCGAACGGATCACAGGTATAAAAAAGAGCAGCGCCTTACGGTCGCTGCTCTTTTTGTGTGTATATTCTGTAAGCTCTATCGAGGATTAAGGAAACTAAGATTTGCGCTTAGTTCGGTGTTTCATCGTACCTTTAACGGCGTAGACAGAAAATGTAAATAGGCTTCTTGGCAAGCTCAAGCCTACTACGTCTCTGTAAAACTTCCATTGATATGACAAAACGCTAAATTTGTTAGCTGTCATACCACTATCCATCCGATACTTTGCTAATGGCTTAGGTAGACAGTACGCTTTAGGAGTATCTTTCAGTATATCTAACCACAATCCCATATCCTGACGTTTACGAATAAGAGGCATATAGCGCTTACCGAGTGCCTGTGTATCATAAACGGCGGTCAGGCACCCGATAACATTACTGTACATAAGTTTTTTATACGTTGTATATTCGGGAGCAGTTACAACACTCAGCTCTTCTTCACTAGTAAAACGGCTGTAGTGAGTGTATGTGAGTGGGTAGTTATTCTCCAGCATGAATGGAATTTGCTCTGCTAGTTTGTCTTCTGTCCAAAGGTCGTCAGAATCCAAAAAAGCAATAAAGCGGCCTTTTGCTTTTTTTATAGCAAAATTCCGGCTCGCTCCTGCACCTAGGTTTTCTTTGTTCTGATATACACGAATGTTATCGTATTTATCAGCATATGTTTGAATGACTTGCCAAGTATTATCGGTAGATCTGTCATCTACTATTATAAGCTCCCAGTTTTTATAAGTTTGGGATAGTACACTTTGAATGCTTTCTAAAATGGTGCCATCAGAGTTATATGAAGGCATGATTATAGAAACAAGGGATTGGCTCTTTTGCATTATACTGACTTTTTAATCATCCATACTTATACAAGTTAATTAAACTAGAGGTTATCCCCAGAACACTTCTGAGGATAATTGCTATCATTTAATTTTCTTAAAAATTTCATCCCACATTGCTTTTGTTTGAGCTTTGTACTCAGCAATTTTAGTGTTGTAGCTCTCTTCTTTTACCGTCGAGATAGATGAGTTTAATGCAGCCTTGAGCTCTTCTTTTGACCATTCCGGCTTTGCTAAGAACTCGGCACGGTTGTATTCAGCAAAAAGGTTCTCGTACTTATGGCTCCAGCTCGTACCTACACAAGGAATACCTTGAGTTAATGCACTTACACAGCCATGGAAGCGAGAGCAAATAATGCCTCGGCTTGAACCAATCAAACCTTTCACTTTTAAAGGATTAGTCTCTTGAATAATTTCAATCGGATGAGGAGTTGCCGCTTTGACTTTTTCACAAAGCTCGCCATCGTGTTTGCCTTCATGGTTTAAAAGTACTGGCGTGTAACCTAGCTCGACAATGTTTTCCACAGACTCTACTAAGAAGTCTAGGTAACGTGATTTCCAAGTCGTATTTGTATTGCGCTCGTTTACCATATTGTAGTTAGGGATGATAAACACAGTGTTGTTGTATTTCGCGTAATCTTCTTCAAGCTCACCTTTCACTAGGTTCGTAAAGTCAGGCGCAATTTTTAACTTGGATGTATCTTCAAGGTGAGGTCGAATACCATCAAAGCTGCTCTGCTCGCGAGCAAAAATCAATGCCGCTTTACTAAAGCCATCTTTTACTGCTGCTTGTTTTTCTGGGTCAGCAAACGGGCCTAGTGCTTGAGGCATGAAAATGAATGTTTTGTTGTGTTTTGCTAGTCGCTTAACTTCTTTAGCTACCGCTTCTAAGTGTTTAGTCGGCCATTGATCACCATAAGCAAAACCAGATGCATCCAGCACCACATCCACATCTGCTTCTGTCACAATACCCCAATTGGTTTTTAGCCACTTTCTAATTTTTGTCGGTAGGTGGTAAGACAACTCGTTTAAGTCCAAAAAGCGCTTTTTCAAAGACAGTTTCTGATAAGCGTTGACCTCAGCACGCGCTTTATATGGCGAGTTACCATTAGGTGCCAAAACAATCTCTGCACTCGGATCAAACTCATTCAATTTTTGAATAACAGCGTGCAACATAAGCTCCGCGCCTTTGTTAACAAATTGAACACCTTTAATTTCAACGATCATTATTTCACTACCTTTATTAAATCTGAGTTGTCTTTTTTGTGAGAGAACGGGATAAAGCCTTCTGGGTCTGCATAACCTACTGACATCAGCATAACCGTACGTTCGTGAGACTCTAAGCCTAGCAGTTTTTCAAGTCTCTTTTCACGGTCTTCTACATCTGGCCAGTTGATCATACAAGAGCTTAGCTCCATTGTTTCCAGTGCTAGAGCGAATTGCATTGCCACCAATGAACCATCAATGTAAATAACGTGACGATCTCGCTCTGCTGGGTATGCAGAAAGGTCTCCAACGATAGCAATAATCATTGGGAAGTTATGCCCAAAACCAACAGTACCCATAGCGCTATCGGCAACTTTATTCACCATGTCTTTGTCGGTTACAACATGAAACTTAAATGGTTGGCGGTTACATGCAGAAGGCGCTTGTTTTGCAATTGTCATTGCGCGCTCGATCTTCTCCATTTCAACTGGCTGCTCAAGGTACCAACGGGTTGAGCGGCGTTGTTTAAACAGTTTTTCTAACTGCTCTGTTGTAATTTCTGAAACTTCACTTGCGTTTTTCGCATAGGGAATTGAACGCATCGTTAGCTCATCTAGAGATTGAACTTTCTCTAAACACGCGAAGTAATCAACTTTTGCTTTATCAATATCAGTGTCTTTACCCGCAATTTCAAAGAAATGACTAATTACGCTCACACACCAATCCAACTCTTCTTTATTAAGTTGTTGGTTGTTGCAAGCAACAACAAAAGCGTCAACGGTTTCTTGAATGTAACGAGTAGCAAATACGTCTCTTCTTGGACGCATAATCAAGCCCTTTTCAAGACGGTGTACATTTCGTCTTAAAAGAACTCGACTGTCTCTCGCTTTGGCATTGTCATCATGGTACTTCAAACTACCTTTCAGAACCGACTGGTGCTCTCTGTAGAACTGTGTGCTGAAGAACGTGTAGTAAAGAGAAGAGGTAAATCTGGTTTTTGACATTGTACGGATCAAGCCTGCTCTTGTATTTTCAATGAACGTCTTAATACGATTTTTTGTATTTTTACTTAGAAGCTTCAATAACAGGCTTTTCATTTAAATTTCCTAATACAGTATGTTGCAGGCATAAATACAGATTTGGTCATAATTAACGCCATAATTTGTGTCTTTGGATGGAACCAAAGAACGAAATAACTCGCGCTAGCATATGAGATAAGTGTGGCAATTGCGGCGCCCTCTCCTCCAAACTTAGGGATAAGGAAGTAGTTGAGCACAACGTTAACAATTGCTGCGATACCATGAGTAAACAAAGAGAACTTTAGCAATCCTTCGGCTATGAGCCATTTGCTCAATAATGCGCGCATAAAGATAAAACAACCAGCCCAAATATGAATGGTTAGAATAGGTGCAGCTGGGGCATAAGGCTCACCAAAAGCTAGCGGCACAAGCCATCCGCCCAACAGTGACACCGCGATAGCGATCACTATCGCCATCCAAAGCAGTACACCGCATAGTTGTTCGAGTTGGAAGTTGTATCTTTCTTTATCATCCCGAGCTTTTAGCAATTTAGGAAAGAAAGAGGTCGTTAAAGCCAATGGGAAGAAATACCAAACTTCAGACAAACGAGCAGCAACAGAGTAGATCCCGAGTTCTGTCGCTCCTATCATTTGGCCAATCATTAACTGGTCTATTTTAAGATAAACAACAGACATAAAACCAGATAACACCAACCATTTAGATTGATCCAGTAGAGACAGGGCGTATGGTTTGTTCCAAGAAAAATGTTTGAGCGTTACGGCTTCAGAAAAACGTTTATTGTAGTAAATATAACTAGATACATACAGCACGCCGCGTATAACAAGCTCAATAAAAAATACCCAAATAAAGAAACTAAGCTCGGCTTTGAACAAAATACCAACCAATTTAGCAACGCTAGAAATTGTCAATGTTGCTACTCGAATAAAAACGAGATATTTGGATGCTACTTCAGCTTGAAAGTAAAACTCAATAACGTAAAGGGCAGATGAAATATTTATAACTGCAGCAACAATCAACCATTTCGGATCGACGAGCTCTATAGAACTCTGCCAAATCAAAATACCAATAACAGCGATCGTTGCCCCAACGACCCCACCGATCACTCGTAATAAAAATGATGAGCACAGCACCTCGTACTGGCTGCGTCCATTTACGATTTCTCGCGTAACAAGAGCATTAAGACCAAGAGAGGTGAAAGGAGCTAAAAGAGCTAAAAAAGAAACAATAAAGTTATATTGACCAAACTGTTCAGGCGCTAAATATCTAGCTAGGAAGATATTTATTAAAAAAGTAATCGCTAAAGTTATTATTTTTTCACTAAATAACCAAGCTGTATTTCTCAGTGCTTTTTTTGTTGAGTTCATTTTTTAAACTACTTAATAAACTTGGTCATGATAAAAAATAACCTTTATATATATCGCGCAACGCTAACAGCTTGCTATAACGTATCTTTTTAAAAGATTTCAAAAAAAACGCAAAGTTGAGTACTAAACTCAAGCTACCAAAGATTTCTCGAAAAGCGATACCTCTAGCCATCATCTCATTGCTGTTTTTTATTTCTTTACCTGATGACTCTAGTGGATGTCGAGTAATCACTTCAGGAACAAAACCCAACTGACATCCAGATTTCCTCAATCGACTCAAGAATACTGGTTCATCACAAAGAGGGTATTTAGCGCCAGCCCCAAGATTTTCAGGAAAAGTGAGATGGGACTTGTCTATTAATACAGAGGCTTTAACTGCAATCTCAATCGTTCCAACTTTCAAGATGGAGATATTATTATGTTTAAATTCTTTGTCTGCATAGTTTTTGATCAACCTACTCCCCGTTAGGTCTGACACAGAGAAAGTCAAAACTTCGTAGTCATTCCTCGAAAAAGCCTGAACAACTCTCTCGTAAGCAAGTTCTTCTAACTCAACATCATCGTCAAGGAAGAAAACATAACTTGCATCATTTGGAATGTGCTTTATCGCTAGATTTCTACTTTTTGCCACACCAGTTTCATCTGAAAATACAGAAAACACATCGCTACGGTGTGAGATTTTCTTGAGAAATTCGTCTTGAGTGGACTTTGAGGTGCACTGGGAAACGACAACGTAAAACACTTCTTCCCTCTGCTTCAGAAAGATGTCAGGAACGTTGAGCAATCGATCACCATAAGCAGCAACTAAAAACGTAACCTTTTCCATTTTTACTTTCTCAAATTTCGCTGCTTCAAGAAAAGTGAAAGTGCAGACTTGTAGTTATCACGAGAAATCAATCGAACCATAGTCAAAAGAGGGAGCATTTCTCCTGTCACCTTGTATCTCATGATTTCCATTGATTTTTTATGAGCGGCATTCATTTTGTTTTGATGCTTATCGAAAAACAGTTCAAAACCTCTCGTTTTACGATCATTCGAACTTGAGATTCTCTCACCCGCATGCTCGGTATTTAGGTAGTAGTTGTATTTATCAATTTTGTAACCTTTACCAAATCGGTCTACAAGCCTTACCCAAGTGTCGTAATCTTGAAATGCTGGCATCGCTTCGTCAAAACCGCCAATAGCCTTTAGCTTAACAACGCTGGTTAACATCTGGTTTCCAACCAAGTTTTGATACATTAGGTTATTCAGCTCAAACTCACCTTGCTCGAACCCAAATTTTCGATGAATTTCTTTGTCTGTGGTAACTTCAATAATGTTTGCACAAACTAGAGAATACTTGTCCTCATAAGCATCGACTAAATCGTCTACACGGGATACCCCAAAGTAGTCATCATCGTCCATACCTGTAATCAACTCACCCGATGCAGCGTTCAATGCAACATTTCGAGAGTAACAAGCGCCTCTCCCTTCATCGTTTCTGAAGTATTTTAATGGATAAGTCGTTTGCATCTGTTTAATTACACCTTGGGTATCGTCTGTTGACGCATCATCTACCACGATAACTTCGATGTTTTTGTAAGTTTGGTTATAAGCAGATTCAATTGCTCGTTTGAGCAGTTGACTTCGATTATGAGTAACAATATAAATAGTCACTAATTTCATATTCAACTCTATTATTTATTTTTTACTAATTAGTTTTTCTGCTCTTTCGAGCTCTGCCAATTTATAAATACATAGTATTAAAAATACGACCCAGGCAAAGTGAGTACTAAGGTACTCAGAGCGATAAGTAGATGCAATTAGAAGATGAAAGGTTAACAAGCCACCAAGAAAATACTTTGTAGAGGTAAATCCATACTTAAAGCAAGGATAGAACAGTGACATGAAGAACGTAAATATCATAAGGACACCTATCGCTCCACTTTCCCAAAACATGTCTAAGATATAGTTGTTAGTTATCCTAAATAAGTAATCTTCACTCTTCATACCAAACTCATCAAGAACAGACATTGTGCCAAGTCCGTGTCCAAAGATAAGCTGTGTGTAGTTTGACTCTGCTATTAATTGAACAAAAGATATCATAAATTGGCTACGAGAAGATCCACCAGAGGCTTCTGTCGACATCTTATAATAGATAAATTCAATTAAAATAGTACCTACGTATATTAGAAATAGTACTAATACCATGACAAGAACAAGTATGAAAAAGTGACTTATTCTTGTTTTACCCGTTAGAACTGTTTTTAGAAAAGTAAATACGAATACAAATCCTAGTAATAGGACAAAGTTTACATATGCCCCACCAGAGAAAGAGAGTATTACAATAACAAATGATAACAACAATAACGCTATTCTTGAGAAGCTATGTCTTACCAAAAAGCTAATAAGAATCAGGGACTCCATTAGGATGGGTGATAAATAGTTTGGCTCTTCAGCGATCGAAGTCACACGAGAAGGAAACACAGTTCTCAAAGCTGCAGGGACACCATGCATCCAGTCTCGTGTTTCAATAAAGAATGGGATACCCAAGAATTTACCAATGACTTGCCAGTAACCAAGAGCGATAAAAGCTAGCGTACTTAGCAAGGCTAATTTCATAAATTTCTTTAAGGAAGACTCTGTTGCATTCGAGAACCAAAGAAGAAAGATAATAACATTCAGCATAAGAGCAAAAAATGTAAACATCCTGCCTATGATTACTGTTCTCAAATACTCCGCTACCAAGTAATCTCGACTAATTAATATACTAAAAAGTGAGATAATAAAAACGGAAGAAAATGAAAGGCAAACGAATACAGGGTATTTTTCAAAACTAACTGTTCTTGAATTAATTAAGTAGTATGAAAATGCTAATAATGAGGAAAGGAATAAAATAACTAAAAAAATTTTATTCCATTGTGTCACTGACAAAGGTGCAAAGAGAGCAAAGAGGCACATATGTGCCTCTAATAGCTTTTTCGGTGCTAGATCTATGCTATGCATGTTTTCTTTTTACTGCAATTCTAATTAATGCAATGAATATAGAAAGAATACCACCAATCAATGTACCTAAGACGCAAATTATTGCCCGGCTAGGACTATCCTTTTCTTCTGGTACTACTGGAGGATCAATCACTTCAAATATATATTGATCTTGAGCTTCAGCTAGCATTAATTTTTTAGTCTGTTCTTCAATAAGCTGATAAAAAACATTTTGCATTTCAGAGAGGTTAGTCAACTTCAGCTGCTTATCCAAATATTCAATATTCTTCTTAGCTTGGTTAATATCTTTATTCTTCATCCATTCATTTAGATCAGAGATCAACCACGTCAACCATTGCTCTGCTAGATCTGGAGACTGATTTGTTAATGAAATAATCGTAGCGCCACTTACTTTATTGGAGTCAATTGATAACAATTCGTTAAAGAACTTAATTGCTTCAAGCTTAGTTGGCTTTGGCAACTTTCCTTCACTGACTGAACGAGTCCAAACGCCTGTTGATTCATCGTATATTTCTGGATCAATAACGATTCGTTTTGCAGATGCATCCCAGCTATCAATTGCCATTAATGGAATTAAGATGTCACGTCGTTCGATAAAAGATCCTAAAAAAGCTCTCGAACGCAATGCTTCCAATGCGATCGCTTGTTTTGAGCTTTCCTGCCCACCAAAACCCGCTAATGCAGCTAAACCACCTAACTGCCCCATTGCGGAACTTGTAGAGTTATCAGTAACAGGGAACAACACTGCTTCAGATTTATAGATGTTTGGTTTTGAAATAGCAAACAACACCGATGCAACTGCAAAAGTAAATGTAATTGAAATAATCAACCACTTTTGTTTCCAGAGCAATCGAACTAGTTCACTAATATCCACTTCAAATTGATTTTTTTCCATTATACCAAAGGGGAGATTACTCCCCCCGTCTCTCAATTTTATTCTTTGATCTAATTATTTATTACTTGAGTGCGTTAATCGCTACACCTGTTTGATATAGGATCTGTGTCGCAGCAGTCCAAGTACTTAGTGCATCTCTGTAATCGGTGTCAATTGGAACAACGATCGTATCACCAGGCTTCAATTCCTGCTTGTCATTACCAAACCAGTAGCCAGAACTTGGCTTATACACTGAGCCATCTGCACGTACTACGAAAATACGATCTTCATCAGCTTGTTTCTTAACGCCACCAGCTTTGTTTATGTAATCATCTACATCTAAACGATTATCAAGTAAGTATGTTATGCTGACTTGAACTTCTCCCATAATAGAGACCGTATTGCGGAATGTTGGTATAAATAGAAAGTCGCCATCCTCGAGCACAAAATCAGCAGATTTATCCTTAGCTATGATTCTGTCAAGCTGTACAACCATTCTTCCGAGAGCCTTATTTTTGCTCGCCTCTTCAACAAACTTCAGTGTTTTATCTGGGTCAGAGATAACTGAACCAATATTGCTATCTGCACGGAAAGTTTTCTTAGCAGTTTCAGCTCTTATATCTGCTGCATATTGATCTAATAACTTCTGCTCTTGTAAACGCAATGCCTCTCGAGTAAAAATAGCTCCTTGAGGATGTGCATATTGAGTAAGACCACCAGCTCTAGCTAACAGACTACCCAAAGTTTCACCTTGGCTAACGGTATAGGTCCCAGGAAAACGAACTTCACCTTGCAGTACAACTGTACTTTGCAAATTAACATTAGGCTTTTCTAGAATATTAAGTCTATCTCTACCTACAACTTTTACATCACTAGAAACGTCACCTTGGATAGCGCTTCGAAGATCAATTCTTTCTACTGATATAGAAGCACTTTCATCTAGATCGTTTACAATACTTCTTGCTAGCTCTGCATTGATAGTAAATGCGTTATATGTCAAACCACCTGCTGCTGCAATTAAGTCAGATACTTTCATTGTTTGAGTGATTGGGTATCGGCCTGGATGCTTTACTTCACCAAAAACTTCAGCTATTTGCGGTGCTAACCCTAACCGTGATTGTTGCTGCAATTGCAACAAAATAGGTGCTAACAACGTTCTGCGAGTATTCATTTTTATCTTTTCAAAATCTTCTTGAGTAATTTCTTTACCTCTAAAGATGATCTTAGGTAACGGTTCTCTTGATTGAAGATTATTCTTACCGTTGGGATTAGCGTTGTTTGTGTTGTCTTTATTAAGAATGTTGTTTTGGTTAGAGCCAATCGTAACTGACGAGCTCACCTGTTCTTGCTCTTTTTGTTGCTCAAGCTCTGCTTTCTCTTGAGCTTGCTCTAGTGTCTTGGCTTTATTTACTACTTCATTCTCAACAACAGCATCAAGATCTTCGTTGTTGAATCTGTTGAAGACTAAAACTCGATCTCGAGAATTTAATGTAATATTGTCGGAACTATTTGGTGATAAAATAGCGTTTGCAAGGTTTAGCTGGAGTACTTTAATATCGCGCTGTGGGTTAATTTCTCTAACGACAACTGCGTAGTTGATATCTGCTGTAGAGTTAAAAGCCGTATCAACCGAACGGAACAAATCTGCAACCTTTAGGCCAGACTTCCATTCTACAAAGCCAGGGTGTTTAACATCACCTTCTATTTGTACATAGCGAGTTAGTTCCTCGCTTTTTTTATGCACATTAACTTCATCACCATCTTTTGCTTGAATTTTGCGTTGAGAGGGAATTGAAAAGTCAAGAGAGAGAACCTCTCTATTACCTTTTGACTCATACCTTCTTACTTCAACTTGCTCAGAATATGCATTTGCAGTAAAGCCGCCTGCATATTTAATAGCTTGTTCGTAAGATTCACCTGGTTTGATCTCATAAATTGCTGGGCGATTAACTTCACCATCAATACTGACCGTGTTGCCAACAGAGCCGATAAATACGACATCGCCAGACATTAAACGTACATCTCGACTTGAGTCACCTTTCAAGAGTAAGTCATACATATCTAACTGACTGATAACTCGACCATCTCGCTTCAACTTAATATTTCGCAAAGCACCGCTTTCACCAAAGCCACCACTGTAGTAAATAGCTTGTGATATCGTAGTCAAAGCGCTAACCGTGTAAGCCCCGGGTTTGTATGCATCGCCCATCACAAATACTTGCATAGTCCTCATTTCCCCTAAGGAAATATCACTACGTACCCCGATGATTTGCTCTTCGACTCTTTTGCTTAGTGACGCGCGCATCTCTGAGAAACTCATACCTGCAACGCTCACAGGCCCTAAAGACGGAAAATTAATTATGCCAGCTCGGTTAACTCTCAAACGATGAGTAACATTATCTTTACCGAATAATTGAACAATAATCTCATCACCTGCCCCAATAGTATAATCTGCGGGTACTGGAACATCACTAATAGGTGCAAATGTAGTTGGCGAACCTGCGAATAACTCTAACCCGAAACGTTTTAGCTCTTCGTCGTCTGGATTTTTACCAAATTCTTTTTCCATTGCTGTAGAAAATGCTGAACTTTCTTCCGCTCTAGGTTTAATTACATCAGGTTGTTGAAATGAACTAGGTTGAGAAAAACCCGAAGGGATGGCAAACCCGTATTTCGTAGCCAAAGCTTGCTGTTGATCTGCTGGTAAACTTTGGAACATTTGGATCTGTTCAGGTGTTGGAGTGGCTGCATAACTGACTGATGCAAATAGGCCTACTAGTAGAGCTATAGCAAGAGAGATATATCCTTTAAGCATGATGGGTCGCTTTAGTTATATGGGATGAAAAAATAAGAGCAAGGGCGTTTGCGATCTAGCAACATTCGTCGCCATGAAGCTTTTGTCTACTTAAAATTAGAATCGGTGTTGAAATCCAATACTAATAGTATTGAGACGAGCAGTGTTATGTGAAGATACATCTACAAACTCGAATGTAACGGCATTGTTTGTATCTAAGGCGTAGTGCATACCTAGACCAAAACTGAAACTTTCTTCTGAATTAGATCCGACGTTTTGTTGATCCATTTGCAAAAATGAATAGCCAGCTAAGCCATAAACTGCAATGCGATTTGAAACCGGAATATTGAACTTAGTAAACGCACTGGTAATGCTATCAATATTGAGGTTGTTATCTCGTTGTATTGAAGTACCATAACGAGCCTCTAAGGCCAGATAATCATTGAAAAAATAGCCCAGCTGCCCTTGCAGAACATAAGGGTTTGCTTCTAGAGTAGAAGCTGGTTGCTTATATTCTGCGTTAGAGTAACTTGCTAATACTCCTGCATAATAATCCGCCGAAGCCGAGATAGAATACAAGCTTAAACCTAGAGTACTAATCACATTCAACAAAACTCGTTTACTTATCACGAACACTTCCTTTAAATCAGTAACTTATAAAGCACTACCTTTGTACACGCAGCTTACTTACAGCCACATTCTTTGCCTACGCTACCGCCCTGAGGCAAGCGAATAACCACCGTTTCGCAGTAACATCAAACTCACCTATAGGTTAGACACATTGAATTAATCACATATGTACCCAATAGAGAGAAAATTGCGATTCAACTCGATATAAGCACAAAAGCTGGCAAATTATGCACGTAATGATTAAAAACGGCAAGGTTACAACTGTCAAAGAACAAGCAGAAACATTAAGCTAGTAATAAATGCTCGACTAGACATCACAAACCTTTACTAACTTAAGAAAGAAAAAGTTGCGGATAAGTTCCACAACTTTAATATCGTTCTTATTACTCAGTTTTGCTTAAACAATACCAATTCGAGTACATCAGCCCCGTAGCTATCAAGAACAATCCTATCTCTACCTATATGACTCACTTTGTAGTTTGACAAAACAGAGTTGTCCTTTAGTACCTCTCTCGACACCTCTCCCGTTTCTAAATTGCGAAGTTGAATTACAGCAAACATTGAGTTCTCTTGCTCAAAAACAGCGGAGAGTCGAATAGCTGAAGACATGATTTTTTTCTCACCAGCTTCAAGAGCCTTCTCTGAACTTTCAACCTCAGCTTTACCATCAATAACTTCTTCTGATTCTTTAGCTTTTAAGGGGTTAATCGATGCAAAGTGAGCGAGCAAAGAACTGACCTCTTCACTCTTTGGCGTCGACTTCTCTACATACGAAACGTCTCTATGCGTTAGCGAACGAGCCCCATAGCTTTGAACTGCCACCTTAGGAGAAATGGTAATATCAATAATAACGGCCAGTAAAACTAGAGGAATAGCCCAAGATAGAGATTGCGTCGTCAAAATCGCTTTCATACTTCCTTTCCTTCTAATACTGGTACCGCGAGTTTGTAGTTACTCTGTATGGACCATTGCCAATTACGACCTCTTGTATTTGGAGTTCTCCAGCTAAAACTCGATATTGCGACTTGTTCTTTGCTTTGTGCTAAATAACGATGGAATGCCGCGATGTCATCAACTGAACCGGAAAGTACAACCTCCAAGTTATACCAGCTCACAACTTCATCTCTAATTGGCTCCAACCAGGTAATAGACTGAACTTTGACATCAAGCGCCTGAGCCTCGACTTCAAGCCGTTTTTGAAACTCAAGTCGAAAAGCAGATTCATCATCTGAATGGTAAAACCTATGCTCAACTTTCTCGATGGCTCGCTCCAAAGACGTTTTCTGTAGTTCGAATGCATCTTTGTTGTTGATGACTTCTTGCGTCTTGATAATCTGACTTTGAAGTGCACTTAACCCTTCTCGATGCTCATTTCGGCTTTCAAGTACAGGTACCCACAGAAATTTGGCGATCACAAGTAAGCTGAGCCAAGGCAAGTACTTCTTATACTGTTCTGTATTCATCTCTCTACCTTCTGAGCCAGCTTAACCTCAACGTTAACAACTTCTTTATCACGCACCTTTCTCGCAGGACCGCTGAACTTTGCAGATGAAACGTTCACGTTATTAATTAAGTTTTGTAGAACTGCACTCGATGAGTCAGCTCTAACACGAATATTGACTAAATCATCCACCACCGTAATTCGCTCAATTTGGCTCCCCATTTCGTATAGAGGGACTAAGACTGGCCATAGCTCCCATCTTGTTTGCACTGCATTTTGTACAACAGAGAGCTTATGCAAGTGTTCATCCAAATTTCTGACTTCATTTCGAACCTTTAAGGCACTACCAACATTAGCCTTTAAATCGCTAAGCTCATCAGAAGCAGAATTCATTTGCATACTCACAAAGGCAGAGCTAAGTAACAAGTAAACGGTAAATAGAAGAGAAAATGGAAAGACAGCTTTACTCAATCTATCAAAAAGAGACTCATCACTTCCCGGAGCTTGATGCCACAAGCCCATACATTTATGCCAAGGTAAGCGGAACCAGTTTTCGTTTAGGATTTTACTAAACTCAACCACCTCTATGTGTCGAGATTCTAAGGCAGCAATACCATGCGCAGCACAAAAATACTCCGCATTAGCAAACATACCAGCCGAAAGCTTTGAAAATATCCCTTTACTATTCTTTGCCAAGTAAACCAAATTACTGCCATTTTGATACCGAACAAACTCCCCTTCTTTTATCGAGCGACCAATAATGAGGCTCTCGGGAATTAATACACCGGTAAGCTCATTTAGGGATGGGGCGATCCAATATATATCCACAGTAATCGAGTTGTTAGAATTCTGATTTACAACGTATAAACCATGCTCTTCTTTTCCTTGAAGCTCAAATTTAATAGCCTGCTTGAGGGCTTTGTGCTCCATCACTGGCAACGTCAGTGTTTGCTCTCGGTATAACTCTCGATTAAGTACATAAACAGGCCTTTTCGCCCCCGAACGCTCTTGATGTTCACCGACTGACTCCGGCGTGACGTATTTAAACAACACACCCAATAGAGTATCCAACTGAAACTTTTCTTTTTTCACTACCCTTCGACTCCAAAACTCCAAATGGGTTGGGATTTATTTGTGGGAGACACATTGATGAACATTTTCCTCTGCACTCGAGCATCTCCAATTTGTTTCTTCAACGTAATAATAAAACGGCCACTAGGGTAAAACAGCATATAATCACTTTTCCGCAACCCCGTAAGCTGGGTAAATAGTTGAGGTGTAAGTTCGCCATTCTGTCTCGATTCGATCACGGCCTTTGCTTGGCGTTCAGGCAACCATAATTTTAAAGATTCGTCTGGGGCCTGTAATGGTAAATAGGCACTATAAGGAATACGTGTAAACACTTCCGCCTTTGAAGAAGGTATTCCTAACTCTTTCAAAGCTCGCAACATTTCTTGTCGGCTTTGAAAAAACTGACCACTTATGCCAACCCCATTCGTCGAACTCTGGAAACCTTGCGTATCAATCAGAGCATTACGTGCAACTCTAGCCTGATGCTTACTGCCTAGTAAGCGCTCAAATGCTCTCTCCACAGTTGAGCGGTCCCCTCCGTTAAACACTGAAATCAGCCCTGAATTATCTTGGATTGTGATTGTTCCAATATCTTCATACTCAAAAGGAGAACCATAAAAATTCCATATCTGAGCCAATTTGTTTTCGTGTTGTTCGTCTTTGGCCCAACGAGCCGTTGACAAGGCAAAAAGTAATTCAGACTCCATGGTTCTTATCGCAACCTCAGCCATAACTTTATCCTGTATGACCTGAGCGATAGATACTTTATCTTTTGCCGAATAACTCATTTGCAAAGCGAGTACGCTAATCACAGCACTCATTAGTAAAACTTGCAGTAAGGCAACGCCGGACTGCTTAGTGTAGAAAAAGTTCACTACGCTTCATCCCATGTGTCAGTTGAGAAATTGAGCATGTAACTGTTATCTTCTGGAAGCAGAAATCGCAATACTTCGTCACCTATTGTAAGAGCGATAGCGACAGGCATCGTCTTTACAGCCTGTGCGCTATAGGCATCGTTCCATTGAGGCTTCCCTTCAAATTCATCTAGGTATAGGTTTTTATCCTCTAAGCTTTCCCACCCCAAATATCGAAAACCTGCTATTTCCAGCCCTTCAAATAGAACCTTTTCATACTTAAAGTCAGGCTTGGAGGAATCAAGTGCAAAAGATGAATTGAGTATTGGCGCCTCTTTGTATATGACTTGGAATGTACCATCTCCGACAGCCTGTACAGATAACTGAACTAGTGCTGGATCAGTACCAAAAATAGGTAGTTCGGTCACGGCCTCAAACTGCTGCCCATCACCTTCGAAAAAGTAAGAAGCTTTACCCTTCCCCCTGACTAGATATGGTAATGTGCCGTTTAGAACATCGAGCATCATTAATTGGCTTTTTTTCTCAACGACCAACTGATAAAACTGCCCCTTGTCTTTAAACCATCTATCATGAAAGAAGCTATAGCTAGTGCTAGCTATCAACAAAACAGCCATCATGATGACACTAGCCACTAGCATTTCAACTAGGGTAAAACCTTTTTGCCCCTTCACCAGCTAAACTCCTTATAAACAATAGGAGCCCGATTTTCGACCGTCAGCGTAACGGACCATAAAACAAAACGACGTTGCTGGGCACCATACTCATCTTCCAATCCCTCAGGCACGTATCCTGCCTTTCTATCTATTTCCGATGCATTCCAATGATAATAAGTTCCTTGGGCGTACCCCTCTCCATTGTCAATCCTCTCATAGCGGATTTGGTAACGGATCTGGTCAAGAATAAAAGGGATTGCACTTGAGTATTCGATAGATTGCTTGGCTTTGAGCTCTGCTTTAATTGTGCTTTGATAAAGCATCGACATAGATGTGATGACAGCAAAAAGGATCATGCTTGCTACCAGAGCTTCAATAAGCGTAAAGCCTTTGTGCTTGTACATATTCCAATTCGCTTATAGTAGGCAAAAATTAACGTATAACGTATAACTAAAAAGGTGTCGATAGGCCCAAATTAATGAGCCTATGCTCTTTATATCTTAAATTTTGACGTGCTCAAGCCCTTGAGAAAAACGTGCTTTCAGATCATCCCATTGACTGCTGCTTTCAACAATTCTTGGTGTTACCATAATCACTAGCTCAGTTTTGGTCTTGTTATCAGTTTTAGTTCCGAACAAACCACCAACAACAGGTAAAGAGCCTAAGAATGGTACTGCTGAACCATTGTTTGTAACATTCTCACTGATCAAGCCGCCCAGAATTACTGTTTGACCTGACTCAGCGACTACTTCTGTTGTAATGCTACGATCAAAAATTGAAGGGTTGCCTTCTACAGAGGTACCTCCGTCAACTTGGTTACTGTTTTCCTGCGAAATAACCATTGAGACAATGCCTTGAGCGTTAATCGTTGGAGTTACCGCAACTTTCACACCAGTTTTTCGGTACTCAACTGAACGAGTGACGCCGTTGTTGCTGTCTGTAGTTGTTTGTCCAACTACAGGAATATCGGTACCGACATTAATATTTGCTTCAACGCCATCTCTTACCAACAAGCTAGGTTTCGACATGATATTAACGTTGTTATTGCTCTCGAACGCTTGCAAGTTGATAAAGTCATCGCCGCTCATCCATTTTATAAAACCACCTCCGACTTTATCCAAACCGAAAGCGTCTTTTGTGCTTGCAGAGAAGTTACCGTTAGAGAAAGCCCACTCGACGCCAAACTTAAATTCGTCAGTCATCGTTACTTCTGCAATTGTCATTTCCAAAATAACTTGCTTAGGCATGACATCTAATTGAGCAATCAACGGCAGTAAAGCCTGATATTCGGTAGAGCTGGATCTGAATATCAATGTATTCGCTCTTTCATCAACCACTAAACTCAGTTTGTCATTCGATACTGAGTTACTACTTTGGCTATTTACTTCTATTTTAGAAGAGTCTTTGTCTGCACTCTTTTGAACCGATAGCGAACGACCACCTATTAGCTTACTTAAGCTATCACCTATATCTGCAGCTCTTGCATACTTAGGTTGATAGATGAAATAACGTAAATCTGCGCCTTGACTTGGTCGATCCATTTGCGCAGCCCAGTATCGAACTCTCTTTATAAAAGAGTCTTCCGATGCAAAAACAGCCAAGGCTCCTAGCTGAGGGATCTGCACCATTGATAATCGCTTATCATTAACTCCACCATCAGCAACAATTCCCTCATTTTGTAAAAGCTCGGTTACGGTAGCGATGAAGTCCTCAGTAGTGATGTACCTTAGCTTCACCAACCCGATATGCTTGCTAGTATTTGAGGGAGCATCAAGGATTTTCAGCAATTCAATGGCCCTAACTACCTCCGAGCGCTTTCCGCTCAAAATGAGTACACCCTGCCTCAAATCAGGAGAAACTCTAACGGACGTAAGTTCTCTAATTACGCCCATAGTCGAGTTGCTGAAAGTAAACTTCAGAGGAACAACTTGAACTACATCGATAGCACCATCTGGCACGGATTCAGGCGTGGAGCCATAACCCAAAACGGCACTAGATTTACCATCTTGTTTCAAGTTCATAATGACATATAAACCATCACGAGCCTGCACACTAATACCACGCTGAACCAAAAGCTCCTGTGTCAAATCAAACAGACGTCTTGGGCTAATATCATTTTGAACATTCAGAGTGACCGGAGTTGTAACTCCTTGCAAGTTATCCCCAAGAATGTAGTCAACTTGCAGTATCTGACCAAAAACATAATGCAAGAAATCATTCAAAGGCATAGCGTCAGCAGCCAGCTTTAAGCTAGCTTCATCACTGAAGTTCGTTGAGAGTGCCTGACCCGCCTCAAAACGGTCATTACTAACCTTTAGAGTAGGTACTGTTTTATACACAGCCCCTGGTTTTGCTACTTTTGGCTCTAAGTCTGAACTAGCTTTCTTTTCAGTGACCTCATCTTTTGATGGTACGCTGTTTGTTGCCTCAGACTCTAAAAATGAACCGCTGACCGGATATTGACGCTCAGAAGCGTCTGTTAACACACACCCTGACAACAATGAACTGCATAACAGTGCAGACGTTGTTAACTTGAACTGTTTATTCATTTTGATTCCATGAAACGAGTTTACCTCAGTCGTTATATCAATCTGTCGCTTCGACGAGGCGGAATAAATTGATTTCCTGACGAGCGCCTCTAAACACAACTATGAGATATTCAGGATCTGGATATCCATTGCGATTAAAGGCCACCATTTGCTCTTCCGGAAAACCTAGAAATTTAAAAGTAATATGCTTTTCACTTGTGGGCTGTTGAGAAGTATCCAACAACGTTAGCTCATTATTTCGAACATATAGCCCGATATCACCACCACGGTTAAACGCAAGATTACTTGTCTTGCGAACTAGACTTTTTAGCTTTTGTAGTTCAGCTCTGGCTTCAGCTTTTTCAACTTGGGCAATTGTAGCTGGCCCAACTAATGAGGCTGCAAGTCCCATTAGAGCCAAAACAATTAATAGCTCTATTAGAGTAAAGCCACGTGGGTGCATTTAAATCGCCACATCATTCAATGAAGTTATGCTCAAAAGCATAACCACAACAACACCACCAACAATCCCGCCCATAACAAGGATCATCAATGGCTCAAGAATAGAAGTTAATTTCGACGTCCAAGATTCAAAATCAGCTCGGCTTCGATGTGCAACCTCGTCAAAAACCCTGGCTAGCTCACCACTTTCTTCACCAACTTCAATTAAAGAGAGAGAAAGATCTGAATATAACTCTGTATTTGACAGAGCTAACGTTAAGCTCTCGCCACCACTCACTTTGCTACGGGCCGCATTGAGTGAATTTTGTAATTCAATCCAAGTGATTCCATCACAAGCTAGCTTCAAAGCTTGATCTAACTTCACTCCACTAGTTAATAGCATTGCCATTGAACTACTGACTTGAATTCGATTAACAAGCAATATTGAGCTCTTAAGGCCTGGCGTTTGACTAAAAACCCTCGAAACCCAAGACTTAAGCTGTCCCGTATTAGCTAAGTGAAGAGTAAAACACACACACCCGATGACTCCAATCAGCAAGTAGATTTGGTAACTTTGCATCCAAGCACTTAACCCTAGGAGCATTTCTGTATAAACAGGTAACTCCGCTGCTTGCTCAAATAACCCACTCATTCTCGGAACTATGAAGTTAAAGACAAATAAAATACAGGCTACACAAACAAACAAAATCACTGCCGGATAGGTAAGTGACTGAATGATTTTTGCTTTCAACTCACATTTAAACTTAAGTTCTTTGGCTAGCTGACCAAATACTAGAGGTAGGTTACCGCTCTCTTCCGCCATTTTAACCAAGCTGACATAGACATGGTCAAAACCTTTAAGATTTGACATTGCAGAAGATAAAGAGTCCCCCTTTCGAACAGCACTGGCAAGTTGAGACATGACGCGGCCTAAGTTGCTCTCACTGCCTTTTGCCAATATGTCTAAACCTCTATCAATCCGAACACCACTCTCAAGTAAAAGAGCAAGCTCAGATGTCATGATTTCTAGCTCTTTCAACGTTAATGGTTTAATTGGCCCGCTCGCCTTGCTACGGTTATTTGCTAGTGTCTCTTGTAGCTTTACGACCGTTAAATTTTGTTGCTTGAGCTGTTTTTTTGCGTCCTCTAATGAAGACGCATCAATTGCACCATTATGTTTGGCTCCATGACGATCATACGCCTGATAGTCAAACTTCATTAGTTAGCCACCCTCATAACTTCTTCGATGGTTGTAAGTCCTTGAGATACTTTTAATAACCCATCATCAGTCAAACCGCGACCACCAATACTTCTATGATAAGCGATGGCTTTTTGCAGAAAGTGTTGGTCTTTCTTGAGGGCTCGAATCTCATCGTCAATAGGCATGTATTCAATTATCGCCATACGACCTTTATAACCAGTATTCCCGCAGTGTTCGCATCCCTTTGCCTGCTTTAGGTTGAGCGTATGTCCACTTCTTTCGGCCAAGGTTGCCAGTGTTGGGTGCCTTTTCAATGTTTCTGAAGGGTCGATCGGCTCCGCACAATGAATGCATAACTTCCTAACCAGTCGCTGAGCTACGATAGATACCAACGCCGCATTCAACAAATACTCTTCAGCCCCAAGGTCGAGTAAACGAGTAAACGCTGAAGGAGCATCATTGGTATGTACTGTACTAAACACCAAGTGTCCGGTTAATGCAGATTGCATTGCAATACGCGCCGTTTCTGCATCACGAATCTCACCCAGCATAATGACATCAGGGTCCTGTCGAACAATAGAACGCAAGCCCTCAGCAAAGCCAAACCCAATATCCGATTGAACTTGTACTTGGTTAATACCGTCTAGACGGTATTCTACAGGGTCTTCCAAAGTAATGATTTTACGAGATTCGTCGTTCAATAAACTCAGAAAGGTATATAAGCTGGTCGTTTTACCTGAGCCTGTAGGACCAGTAAGCAATACTACGCCTGCTGTTTTTTTTATATCGCCTAGAATAGCGCTTTGAATATCACTGGATAAACCCAAACTACCAATATCGTAACGAATCGACTGTTGTCGTAAGAAACGCAAAACCATGCTTTCGCCATCTGCAAGAGGAAGGGCAGAGACACGGATGTCTAGTTTTTCATTCGCGATCTTAATTGCGATCTTGCCATCTTGAGGTCGTCGTTTCTCCGCGATATCCATACCAGAGAGAATTTTCAATCGTGAGATTATCGGCACACTCAAGCGAGCGGGAACTTTTTCCACTTCATGAAGTACGCCGTCAACACGCATTCGCACTCGATAGGTATTCTCACTCGGTTCTAAGTGCATATCAGATGCACCTAGTTTTAAACCTTTAGTGATCAGGCCGTTAAGAAGGTTTACTACTGGAGCTTCAGAAGCAAGCTCTCTTAGCTTGTCCTCTTCTAATGAACTGAGGTTGTTGAAGTCATTTTCATCAGAGTCCTCGCCATCAGAAACATGAGATTGTATTAGCTCGTCAAACTGAGGCTCACTTGTAACAACAAACTGGACATTTTCGGTTGGAACCAAGCTTGATAAAAGCTCAATAGCTTCTGGGTGAAGGGGGTTTTGTGCAAAAACAACGAGTTCACCTTCACCGGTCTTGGCAACCAACCAGCCCATGTTCTGCAAAGCAGAATACTTTTCACCGTTTTCAAACAGCAAATCTTGTGGCAGTTCGAATTCAGTGATAAGCGGTAGCTTTAAGTAAGTCGCGTAAAATTCAGGAAGATTCTCTTCTGTCAACGCGCCTATGTTGACTAAAATCTGTTCTAGTTGCCCGCCATTCCGCGATTGGAAATGACGAGCTTTCACTAAATCTTCACTAGAGACATCGAAGTGCGACCTGAAGATGGCTTCAATTTGACTCATTGATAAACCACATCCGCCGCTTCACCTTCTCCACCTTCTACACCATCAGAGCCAAGACTTTTTAGACTGTATGGCGCGCTGTTTTCACCCGGTACTTTGTAAATGTATGCTCGGTTCCACGGGTCTAACGGAATCGCTTTTGGAAGATAAGGACCATCCCAACCAACTTTATCATCTTGACGAAGCTGTTCCAGAGCTGAAGGATAGTTACCAACGTCTAAGCGATATACGTCTAAGGCTGTCGCCATCATCTGCATTTGTGCTTCTGCTGTCTTAGCTTTAGAGGCACCAACCTTCGAAAACATGGTCGGAGCGACGAGCGACATCAATAAGCCCATGATGACAATAACAATTAAAAGTTCCATTAGCGTGAAACCACGAGTGCGAGAACGTAGAGAATTAACAACCAAAATTTTGCTCCCAGATAGACCAATTGGAAGGCGATACTATCATAGCCATTTTTAAATCCATACCACTTCTCCATATCGAAGCGGTTGCTCAAAACAACATCACAAAACTGTTAACAAAGTAATATACAGATCTATCAGTCAAATATTATTAATAGCATCAATAATAAAGGCCTTAATTACAAAACCAACAGAATGCGTAATAAAAATGTTATATTTGAGCATTATTTGAGCACGCTAATGACAGTTCTATAAATTAAATCAAATCTTCGGACATTTTGCTGACATAAGTGTGAGTTAGGGCAATTTTTTTTGACAATAACCCCTCCTCACCAGTTGATGTTGACATTTAATTCCTTTATATTTCCGCTTGTAGCTAAACCTTTGGAGGGGGTGGTTACAATATTGATTAGATTTTGTCCTAATCGGTGTCACGGGGCATCATTAATTCCAACCCGGGTGGCAATGCTGCCTCGTCGGTAATGGCAAAATCTCTTATAGTTGGCAGTTATGGAAAACAATAACTTTTGGTTAGGGTTTCATGACACCAATTTCATGAAATTGGAGAAATTTTCAAAATGAAAAAGCTATTTAACGCATCTCTTGTTGCGCTAGCAGTGGCTGGTACTTTCAGCGCAAACGCAGCTGATATCTCAGTAAACGGTGACGCACTTAAGATCTCTACTGAAGCTAAAGAAGTAGGTCTAAAGTATGACGGTACTCTAACTTTTGACACAATCGTTAAGAAAGATCACTCAGCAGGCGCTGAAATCGTTCTTTCTTTCAGCGAAAACGTTGACCTTTCTGGTGTTACTGGTGGCGCGTGTTCTGGCTTGAACTCTGGTACTTTCACATGTAATGACCTAACATTCGATGTTGGTACTGGTTCATTTACATTCGATGCAGTTGCAGTTGACAACACAGCTAAGACTATTAGCTTCAACGTTAACCTAGGTAACCCAATGATCGCTAACTCAGCGTTCCGTACTTCGATTGATAACATGTCAATTGCGGGTTCTTCAAACCTAGATTACGCATCTAACCTAGGTGGTGCAGAGATCGAAACTGGTTCTGCTGTAATTGCTACTGAAGCATCTCAGTACTCATTCGCAGTTCAAACTGAATACAACAACCGCGTTGAGCGCGTAAACCAAGAAACATTCGCAACGTTTGCTGCTGATGAATCAGATCTAAAAGATGTAGCTCGCGTTAACATCCTAGACAAAGCTAGCGAGTTTGACGTAGCAGCGTTTACTGTTGATTCAGACATCAAAGTTTCTGCAGACCTACACCTAGGTGATGCTACTGAAACTGCGTTTGCTATCTCTGGTACAACAGGTACAGCTCCTGCACCAGTAACAGTTGATGCTAAACTAGCAGGCTTCACTTCAACTCTTACAGCTCTAGATGCAACTACTGCAACTGTTATCACATTTACTAACGGTTCTAGTGAGCAAATCGCGCTAACTAACTTTGCTATCGACGCTGGCGTTGAGTACGGTAACCTAGCTTCTGCTCCAACTGAAACAGGTACAAAAACTCTTGCTCAAGCAGCTAACCTAGGTAAATGGGAGCTTGACGCATCTGTAGTTAACGTTCCTTACCTACCAGTAGGTTACGAGAACCTATCTTCAAACGTTGAGTACTCTAACCACGGCTCAGCAGCTGCTGAAGTAAGCATCTCTGCTTTCGACAACAAGGGCAACGAGTACACTGGTACTCTAGCTAACGCAGCTCCTAAGACTGTAACTAAGTACTCTGAAGATGACATCATGGGTGCTCTAGGTATCACTGAAGCTACTAAACTAAACATCACGTTCATCTCTGACGCTGATGAAGAAAACGTAAGCATCGTACCTTACTACCGTCAAGGCGATTCTCGCGTTCAATCTATCAACGACCAATACAAAAAGTAATTAAGTACTTTTAGTATAACTCGTTAAAAAGCAGGCTTCGGCCTGCTTTTTTTGTTTGTTCTGTTTTAAAGCAACTGTTTACAACATATGCATATATACCCTAAAATGCAGTTTGAGGTTTCCCCTCACATCGATGTTATTGAACCTTGCAAGGAATAATTATGAAAAATATCGCATTGGCAATGTTAGTGGCACTAGGTGCTTCTACTTCTGCTTTCGCTGAAACAGGTACAGAAGCAGGCAGCGCTGGCGCAGCATCTGCATCTGCAACAGGTACAACAGCTGTAGCTGTTGGTGCAGCAGCAGCTGTAACTGTAGTTGCAGTAGCAGCGTCTGACTCAGACAGCTCTTCAACTTCAACTTCAACTTCTACTTCAGCTTCAGTTTCTAACTAATCTTAACTGTCTGACAAAGAAGTTAATCGCCCTGATCTTTTCAGGGCGATTTTATTTGTATTCAACCCAAGGTGAGGACGGCATGGGTAAAATGAGAGGTAATGAGGGTAAAACTCAAGCAAAACTCTTGATCATTACATCAATTTTATTGATGGCGGGCTGTACGCAAAAGTTTAATGATGTTTCGGCAACCGTAGAAGAAGCATACTCAAACTATATTGATGTTGAGTTAACATCTGATGAGATAAAACAAGTACCTTATGCTAGTGCATACTTGAGAATCGGCACTCAAAAGCAAGTCTTCGTTGTGCTGGCTTTTGCCGAAGAAAACAAAATCACAGGAGCCCAGCAACTAAAATGGGTGAGCGCTGATAAGTCTATGATTGTGACAGAGAACGGACGTATTGTTAAAACAATAGGCTTACAAGGAAACAACCTCGTCGCTCTATCTGGCACTTATCCTAAATTTAGTGATGTAAATACTACTCATAGTTATTCATTAACTTATGATTGGATGCCTAAGTATCGCTACAACTATTCTGCGACAGCACAATTATCTAAAAGTATTACTTCAACGGTAAAAACCGCACTCTATACCTCTCCAACACAAATATTTGAAGAAAGCATTTATTTTAAAGCTTTAGACTCTAAAATTACGAATAAGTACTGGGTTGATACTTCAGGAAGTGTTCTAAAAACAAGACAATATCTTGGTCCTAATATGGAACCAATTGAAATGACTTTCCTTAAAAGGTATGCGGAGAGAAAATAATGTTTAGGCTTACTATTGCATTTTTCTTTATACTTGTGAACTTGCCTTTATATGCTTCAGAACAAGTAAAAGACGATTATCTTACTCTTAAACTTTCCAACTCAAGCCAAGAGTTCAAGTTTTCATCATCAACACGACTGCACCAAGCTTTAACGGCTCTCGAAAAGCATAATGTCTATTTAACTTACCCCTTATCAACTACGCTTTTCTCTCTGAACCCTTCTGATGTAGAGCAAGCTCGACTCAGCAAAGAGCGTGTCCTTGATTTGATGAAAGAATATAAGCTCAACAAGACGGAACTTTTTAATTTCATTCAACGTTCTGGTACTTCTAAAAGAGTTATTTCAAATATTGATTTAGATACTGTTCGTTTAAATAAAAAAAACAATCCTCTTCTAAAAGGAAAGTATATTCTCTCAGTTGGTGAACGAGGAATACCTTTACTTGTATTGGGTAACACTCCTAAAGTCGCAACTATCCCTACTGAAGAAAATATGAGCCTGAGTAGTTTACTCAATGATGAAACATCATTATTTAAAAATCTCGAACACGCTCCTGTACTTATTTACCCTGACGGCAAACTAACACAATCTCACATTGGAAACTGGAAGACAAAAAGTTACTCTCTTCCACCTGGCACTATTATCTACATTCCATTTTACAAATTTGAGAAGTCACCTTTAGATAAAGCCATCGTTGAACTTTTGATAAACATGAATACAGCCTTATGAAGCTCATTCCAAATTTTCTACCCATTGTACTAATGAGCCCTGTAGCAGTGTTGGCTCAATCAGTGCCTTTTGAAGCACCAGATTTAACCCCCTCTCAGATGGATTTCGGTGGTGTTGGTTTAATGCAGATGCCCACCGCAAGGATGTCTGATGAAGGCGAGTTTAATTTTTCAGTTACCGGTAGTGATGAGTATTTGTTTTACAATGTCACCCTACAAGTACTACCTTGGTTAGAAAGTACCATACGCTACACCAAGGTGAGGGATCTACCGTACTCATCGTCTTTTCCTGGAGTAGACAACGACTACACAGATAAAGGAATCGATTTTAAGATTCGCTTGATGCAAGAATCTCAGTATCTACCTGAACTGTCTGTTGGTATTCGAGACTTCGCAGGTACAGGCCTTTTCGATGCTGAATTTATCGCTGCAACAAAACGTTACTCCAACCCTAACTTAGGTACTTTTGATTTTACACTAGGTATGGGCTGGGGATACTTAGGTACCCGAGATAATGTAACAAACCCATTCTGTAAGTTAGGAGATAAGTTCTGCGAGCGTTCTGACGAGTTTCTTGATTCAGGCGGCACAACTAACTTTGAAAGAGCATTTAAAGGCCCTGCAGCTCTGTTTGGTGGTGTTGAGTTCCAGACTCTACACGAACCACTGCGGTTCAAAATCGAATATGATAGCAATGACTACAGTGAAGATTATGCTGTCGTCAGATCAGAAGTCGATATGACGCCCCATACTCCTTGGAACTTTGGTGTTCTCTATCGTTTAGGACATATGGCTGATTTGCGCCTAAGTTATGAGCGTGGTGATACACTCGTTGCTGGTGTTAGCCTTTACACTAACTTCAATGAAATGCCGTCCTTCTGGCGAGACACGCCAACTCCTGAAATGAATGACGAACAACCGGAGCAACTGTCTGATGTAGATTGGGAACGAGTAACTAAAGAGTTAGATAAAGTTGCTGGTTACCAAAATGCCCAACTCTATGTTAGTGAAAACACGGTCTCAGTAGTCGGAGAGCAAAAGAAGTATCGTGATCGCACCGAAGCTCATGAAAAAGCATCAGCAGTTCTATACAACGAGATGCCAGAAAACATTGACACTTTTACTATCAATGAGCGCAATCGTGGGTTGATTGGTGAACAAACGGTTATCTCTAAAGATAAGTACCGTGATTTCGCTGAGGTGAACTATGTAGATCCAGTAATTTCAGATGCAACTTCAACGTCAGGGATGAAGCCGCATGGTAACCTAGCATATGATGGATTTGAACGCTTCGACTGGGGTTTTGCCCCTAAACTAACTCAAACTTTGGGAAGTGCGGAAGACTTTTACTTATTTAGCGTAGGGCTGAGCGGTAGCGCGTCTTACTGGCTAACAGATAACCTAGAAATTGGTGGCTCGCTATACTGGGATTGGTACAACAACTACGACAAGTTTGTTTACGTTACGCCTCCTGATGCAACGACTGTCCCTCGGGTTCGCACAATGTTCCGAGCATACCAAAACGAACACGCGGTAACTATGTCAAACCTTCAGTTAACTTGGTTCCAGGAGTACTCGGATACCATGGATCAGCAATTCTATGCTGGTTACTTAGAGAGTATGTTTGCTGGTGTAGGTACTGAGTTCCTGTATCGTCCTAATGGTGCTAACTGGGCTGTGGGTGCTGATGTTAACTTGATTACGCAACGTGACCCACAAAGCTATTTTGGTGTTTATGATGAAGAATGGCAGAACGTTCCAGAATATGGTCGTCCTTTCCGAGTGATTGACAAAGGCTTTACAGGCTTTGTATCTGGTTACTACTACCCACAATGGAATTTCCTACAAGATTTGATGATTCAAGTCGATGTGGGACAGTTCCTAGCGGGTGACGTAGGTACTCAAGTAAATGTATCTAAGCAGTTCAAAAGTGGCGTGATCGCAGGTGCTTTCGCATCATTTACCGATTTATCGTCTGAGGAATTTGGCGAAGGTAGCTTTACTAAAGGCTTCTATATTTCGATTCCATTCGACATCATGACTGTGAAGCCAAGTAACAACCGTGCGAACTTTAGCTGGCAGCCATTGACTCGCGATGGTGGTCAGAAGCTTGGTCGTAAGTACAGCCTAATTGAGCTGACGGATGAGCGCAACCCATGGTATCAACGCCCAAATACGTCAGATGAAAAGTAATCAAACCAATAATAGATTACCTATCTAATACAAAGGGAAGCTTCGGCTTCCTTTTTCTTTGTCTAATGACAACGGCGTCCCCTAGCACTAGCACCTAAAGGCTTAACTCTGCTAAACTTCCTGAGAAAATTTTAATCTATGGTGGAAGTCTTATGATCATCGTAACTGGTGGTGCTGGCATGATCGGCAGCAACATTGTTAAAGCTCTGAATGAAGCAGGTATTAACGATATTCTGGTTGTCGACAACCTAAAAAATGGCAAGAAGTTTAAAAACTTAGTTGATCTTGATATCACTGATTACATGGATCGTGATGACTTCCTTACCCAGATCATGGCGGGTGATGACTTCGGTCCTATAGAAGCCATCTTCCATGAGGGTGCTTGTTCTGCGACAACTGAGTGGGACGGCAAGTACATGATGCTAAACAACTATGAGTACTCAAAAGAACTTCTACATTACTGTTTAGATCGTGAGATTCCGTTCCTATACGCGTCATCAGCTGCAACATACGGCGAAACGGAGACATTTGTAGAAGAGCGTGAATACGAAGGCGCGCTCAATGTATACGGCTACTCGAAACAGCAATTTGACAACTACGTTCGTCGCCTATGGAAAGACGCAGAGGAGCATGGCGAGCAGCTTTCTCAAATCACTGGTTTCCGTTACTTCAATGTATATGGCCCACGTGAAGATCACAAAGGCAGTATGGCATCAGTAGCCTTCCACCTAAATAACCAGATCAATGCTGGTGAAAACCCTAAATTATTTGCTGGCAGCGAATCATTCAAACGCGACTTTGTTTACGTTGGTGATGTGTGCAAAGTAAACCTTTGGTTCCTTGAAAATGGTGTTTCCGGCATCTTCAACTGCGGTACTGGCCGTGCAGAATCTTTTGAAGAAGTGGCAAAAGCAGTTGTTAAGCACCATGACAAAGGTGAAATACAAACCATTCCTTTCCCTGAGCACCTAAAAGGCGCTTACCAAGAGTTCACTCAAGCGGATCTCACTAAGCTTCGTGCAGCCGGGTGTGATGTAGAATTCAAAACGGTAGCAGAGGGTGTTGCTGAATACCTAGCGATTCAAAACCGTTAATTCTCCTCAAAGGTGGTAGTTAACTCTCTACCACCTTTACTCTGATATTATTACTAGTATCATTTCTACATACCTCCACTCGCCTCTCTTCAAAAATATAGGTACTTAAAACTTCATGACTAATCAACGTGATGATTTCGATCCTAAAGCTTATAACCCTGAATTTGAGCGCCACTTTTTAGCGCCGAAGTATTGGGGGACATGGATAGGTGTTGTCCTTTCTTTGCCACTTGCTTTATTACCTTTAGGGGTTCAGAAATGGCTTGCAAAAACCATTGCGAAGAAACTGGCTAAATCGCACAAAGGTCCGGCTCACCGAGCTCGAGTCAACTTTGAGCTATGCTTCCCAGAGAAATCATTTGAAGAGCGCGAAGCACTGATTGAAAAAACGCTTTATACCGCAGCATTGTTCTTTTTCCGTTTCAGCTTACTCAGCTTACGTTCATCTAAATGGTTACAGCAGCGTTGCCAGATCCGAGGTTTAGACATCCTTCAAAAACACATCGACAATGATGAGAAAGTCATTTTAATGGTTCCACACTCATGGGCGATTGATATTCCCGCGGTGTTACTTGCTTCGATGGGAATGCCCGTCTCTGCGATGGCAAAAAAGCAGAAAAATGAAGTGGCAGATTGGCTAATGCACGAACAACGCGTGCAATATGGCGGTCGCGTTTATGAACGCTCTGGTGGTGTTAAGCCGTTTTTGAAATCAGTTCGTGACGGTTACATTGGCTATTACTTACCCGATCAGGATCATGGCCCTGAACACAGCGTTTTTGTCGATTTCTTTGCGACCAGAAAAGCAACGCTTCCAGGCTTAGGTAAAATTGCCAAATTATCACGCGCTAAAGTGTTACCTATGTTTGCTTCTATGAATACAGAAGATGGTACGTTTGATATCGAAATCTTACCGGCGTTCGAACTAGATAAAGGCGAAGAGCAAGACGCGCGCACTTGCAATCAAGCAATCGAGTACTTTGTCGCAAATAAACCAGAACAATACATGTGGGTGCTACAACTTCTGCACTCTCAAGAAGACGGCAATAACTATTACAACCTATTTAAACCGAGATACAACACTGACTGGCAAATAAGCAAATGAAAAAAATCTTAATTATTGGCCCTTCTTGGGTTGGCGATATGGTGATGTCGCAATCTCTTTATATTGTCTTAAAGCAACTCCATCCAGAAAGCCAAATTGATGTAATTGCACCAGGTTGGTGTAAACCAATTCTTGAGCGTATGCCAGAAATCCACCAAGCGATTGAAATGCCTATTGGCCATGGTGAATTTAACTTATTAGGCCGCAGGGAAATTGGTAAATCATTACGTGAAAAGCAATATGACCACGCCTATATCTTGCCTAAATCAGCGAAATCAGCACTGATCCCATGGTTTGCCAACATTCCTCTTCGTACTGGCTGGAAGGGAGAAATGCGCTATGGTTTATTGAATGACTTACGCCCCAACATGAAGTCTTTTCAATACATGGTAGAACGCTATGTAGCATTAGCTTATCCAAAAGCAGAGATGGTGGACTCTAATTCTCTTGGCGGGCTTGAAACCTTACCTCGCCCACGCCTTGCAATCAACGCGGCAGAGCAACAAGCCACGCTCAAAAAGTTCAACTTAACGCACGACCAACCAATCATTGGACTGTGCCCAGGAGCAGAGTTTGGTCCTGCCAAAAAATGGCCCGAAACACACTACGCTGAAGTTGCGACGCAAATGGCTCGCTCTGGGCATCAAATCTGGTTGTTTGGTTCTCAAAAAGACTTAGAGACTTGTAACAATATCCGCGCACTTGTCCCGACGCAATTCCATAAGAACATTCATGTTCTAGCAGGACAAACCAGCTTAATTGAAGCGGTCGATCTACTTGCTGCATGCAAGACTGTTGTCGCGAATGACTCAGGCTTAATGCATGTGGCAGCTGCGGTTGGTTGCAATGTTGTTGCCGTGTATGGCTCAACTTCACCGAAGTACACCCCCCCACTCGCAGAAAAAGTGGAGATTGTTCATACCGATATTGATTGTCGCCCTTGTTTCCAACGCGAATGTCAATACAAACACCTTAAGTGCTTGACAGAACTTTCGCCTAAGCAAGTCCTAGATAGCATCCAAAAACTTGACGCCATTACGATAAGCTCATGTTAGTTCGTATTGTTTATACCTTGCTGCTCGCTCTCGCGTCACCGCTGCTTTTATTTGGTTTGTACAAGAGCAAACCAAATAAGCCTAAGTTCGGCTCTCGCTGGAAAGAGCACTTTGGTCTTACTCCCAAGATAAAAAGCAACGACAAACCTATTTGGATACATGCCGTCTCTGTCGGTGAAAGCATAGCAGCTACACCTTTAATTAAAGCCCTTAAGGAACAAAACCCCGAACAATCTATTCTAGTTACTACAACAACGAGTACGGGAGCTGAACAGATTGCTAAGTTGGGTGATTTAGTTGAACACCGCTATATGCCAATTGACTTTGAGTTCGCTATCAAAGGTTTTCTTAAAGCAGCACAACCAAAACAAATGTTGATCATTGAGACTGAGCTGTGGCCAAACACGCTTCACAATGTTCACAAAGCGGGTATCCCTATAACTGTCGTGAATGCGCGCCTATCTGAAAAATCATGCAGCAACTACGCCAAAGTTCAACCTTTGTTTAACGTTATGTTGCCATGCCTAGCTCAAATCCTTTGTCAGACAGAGTCAGACGCAAACCGATTTGAACGACTGGGTATTGATAAAGACAAATTAGCCGTAACTGGCTCTATTAAGTTTGATATTCAAATATCAGAGCAAGTGAAACAGCAAGGACAGCAACTTCGTGCTCAGATTGGAAACGATCGTCCGATTTGGATTGCCGCTAGCACCCACAAAGGCGAGGACGAACAGGTATTAGATGCACATAGACAAGTTTTAAAATCTCATCCAAATGCTTTACTCGTTTTGGTTCCTCGCCATCCAGAACGATTTGATGATGTATTCACGCTTTGCCAACAGCAAGGCTTTAACACTGTGCGTCGTACTTCAACGCATGCAGTAGAGACGAATACTCAAGTATATCTCGGCGATACAATGGGTGAGATGCTAACGTTGATGGGCGCAGCGGACATCTGCTTTATGGGTGGAAGCCTAATTGGAGATAAGGTTGGTGGGCACAATGTGCTAGAGCCCGCAGCACTGGGAGTCCCTGTAATCACGGGACCAAGCTATTACAACTTCCAAGATCTGGTTACGAAGATGCTTCATAAGAAAGTTATCAAACTGATTGAGTCACCTAACGAGATGAGTCTAAAGGTTGAAGCTATGTTTCAAGATGCGTTAGCAAAAAGTGTAGTTCAAGAAAACCTCCTTAGCTTTGTCAAAGATAATGTTGGTGCGCTAACTAAGACAATTAGATGTATTGAGAGTATAAAATGAAAGTTTTTGTTATTAACTTGAAACGCTCAGTTGATAGAAGAGTTCGCATGGAAAATGCACTCAACAAAGCCAACATACCATTCGAATTTATAGAAGCGATAGATTCCTCTGCGCCAAACTTTCTATACTCTGAACGTAGCAATGATGACCTTACTCGAAAACGATTTGGCTATAGGCTAGTTGAGAACGAAATTGCTTGCTTCTCTAGTCACCACCTAGCCTGGGAAAAGTGCTTGGAGGTAAACGAACCAATACTGGTTCTAGAAGATAACTGCGACTTATTGCCTGAGTTTTTTGACGTGTTTTCACATTTCGACACATTAGCGGAACAATACGACTTTCTAAAACTTGCGGCAACCAAGCCTAAATCATTTAAAGTTATATCTTCAGTTAATAACAAACTTAATATTGTACGCTTCAACAAACGCACATGCGGTATTATGGGATATATTCTAACTCCACATGCAGCTTCGAAATTCATAAAAAACGCAACTCAGTTTATAGAACCTGTAGATGACTACATGGAAAAACCGCATAAACATGGTGTATCCACTTATGTTTTAAGACCAGATATTGTCAAAAGAGCCGATATTCCATCAACAATTGGCAGTTCTCGAAAAGATAAATCTGATATAAACCTCTGCAATAAGATATACATTGAGCTTTTCAGACTCTACGAACAAATTCAAGACAGGCTTGTAGTTCACCGAGATAAATGACGAAAAATATGCCCCGATATTTTAGTTTCGGGGCATATTTTATTGTTTAAAAGGACAGCTATCTAAAAGAGGTTGAATATCTATTTTTATGTCATAGTTCTTGGGCAACTCACAGAGCTCTTCGATACTAGTGGAAGACGATACTTTGATAGGTAAATTACACTCTCGTCCCACTGAAAGGTAGTAATCGAAGAATTTAAACTCTCCTCCTTCCACCGTGTCATCAAAAGAAATATGGTGAGCAGGCACACCATAAGCGTCAGCAATAATAATTCCGTGTAACGAGCTTGAAACGATTAGCTCACAAGATGCAATATCATCAATAAATGCCTGCACATCATCAGTTTCAATATCAATGACCTTTACATCATCAGGAAAATTTTGCTTGAAGAACGCGTCATTCTTATTATTGTAGTGCGGAATAATACCTAACTTGTATGCTGACTCTGCTTCGTTGGGCTTTATTAATGTCGGAAGAACTAAAGCAGGATCACAATAAATTTCTGGGCATTCAATTCCTCGAGCGATTAAGATATCTCTGGTTTTAGGACCACGAACTGCATGCACTTTTTTAGGTTTGAAAAGTGGCGTTTTTCTATCCGATATAATACCACTGCCCCAAACAATCGCATTATCATTCGAAGATTGCAAGACAGAACCAATGACTAAATAGTGTTCTTTATTCGATTTATCTGATGACCAAACAGCACGTTTACCAGATAACTGCTCTACGATAAACTTATTTACGACATCGCCAAAATTAACTCGTCCATTCCACCAATGTAGTGCTATTTCTTTTGTTGCATCAACTTCTTGAGATTTATCATACTTATACGATAAACGCTTAACAAAACCGCGAAAACCTTTATAGTTTTTCACCTTATCTCCTACTTATAGATAGATTTAAGTTTATCTTTATAAAACTTGACGTTCCTTTTGTAATAGAGCTTTAGAAATAGACCAAAATATTTATTATTATATATTTTGTTCAGTTTCCATATTCTTTGGTTCGCTGCTTTAAATTCTCTATCTCGTTTTTGTTGATCAATACTTTGCTGTAAGGACCATGAGCCTTCATGCATACTCCTATATACAGACATTTTATCAGGAGTATACAAAGCGCCTCTACCTAGAGTAATTACTGCCTGTAGAATTGAGTGGTAGCATTCATGGTGAAAAAATTCTCTATTCTTAGATACGATATCAAGAAAGGGCTTCGCCCTAAACAGAATAGACGCTAAAGGCATCATAGAGCCACCTTTCATGATAACATCTTTATCACTTACTCTGTAAACAGTATCTCCTATATAACCATATCGCTTATCCTCTAGCCTATCGTCAATAAGAGTAAAAGCGGGGTGAAAACAGGCATCAATATCACGATTTTCCTCTAGTAGATCATACTGCTTTTGCAATTTCTTATTATCAATCCAATAATCATCACCTTCACATATGGAAATATAATCACCTTCTATCAACGGAAATAGAAATGATACTACTGTTATGCCTTTAGAGTATTGATTTTCCTTTGGAAAGCAGCACTTTATTTTAATTTTCCCTTTATAATTTGCCACTATTTCATCGATGATTTCTCTACTATTATCAGTTGAACAATCATCATAAATAATCAACTCAATATCAAAGTCTGACTTTTGATTCAGAATACTTTCGATAGAGGTTTTTATGTACTCCTGGTGGTTATAACAAATACACAACACTGACACTTTATTATTCATCGATAATCTCAACTATACTTCATCATTGGAATAATATGCTATTAAACATTAAGAAATTCGATCTGATCAATATCGATAGCAATCAAATTTGTATTTTTCATTACATCCAACCTTTCAGGGAACTCATTATCAATAAATATCCCACTCCCCTCAACAAAAGATGATTTTTTATCTCCATCCTGAACAACAATTATTTCTTTAAAAAGATTAAAATTCACATTAATTTTTTTCAGGGTATCTTTTACTACCTTCTTATGTCGAGTAATAAGATACAGTTCTGCGTTTTTTTCATTCAACCGCTCAAGTAATGAAATTGTTTCTGTAATTGCTTCTTCTTCCCAAATCAAGGTTTCATCGAGATCAAAATATATACGATCAAAATCTTTGTACTCGTTAAGATATTTAGCATCAACAAACTTAAACGTACTTACCTTCCGCTCATAGAGGTTTTGAATTATAACGAGAGCCAGGTTTATTCCACACGCTCGTAAAATACGCAACTCGTTAGCCTCAAGCTCTTGAGAAACATCAAGTTCGAAGCTATCTTTTTTTACCTCAACTCGTACCAACTGGTTGCAAGGAATAGTCCGTATTGAATCTTCTAATTGCTTTATCAAATATGTATATTGGGCAGAGTTATGATCCAAACAACGACACTCTCCATGATATTTTCCAACCATACCAACTATTTTTTTCTCACCGGAAAAGTCACTTAATATATATAATGATATTGATTCGAAATTTGGAACTAACTCTTCCAGTTTTTCGCATGTAATTCTATACCTAGATTCTTGGTAATTACTTAGCGAATCACCAAAAACTACCTTGTTATCTTTTACAGTAATAGATAGTTCGGTATATTCTCGTGTTTCGGTTGTCCAAAACATGTATTTGTCAGTATCAAAGTGTAGATTTGATGCACTATAAATACAGTGCGTTGAATACCTCAAGCTCCAGATAAATTCTCTTGCCACGGAGGATAAGTCATTATCGATGAAACAATAAGGGATGTTAGCTCGCATGAATCTACACCCATCCCCAAGACTTCACAGATTCACGCTCATCCATTTCTTTTTTCAATTTTTCCAACATCTCTTTTAATAAGACTGGCTCATAACCTAACAAGCGCTTTTGCTCTTCAATATCATAGATGGCGCATTTGTAAGTACGCTTACTATTACAATATTTATAATTAATTTTATCTGGCTCTCGCCCAAAAGTATGCCCTATAGATTTTACAAATTCTTCTGTTGTCACCGCTTCTCCAGTGCCTACATTGAATGTGCCTCTATCTAAACTTGAGCGAGAACAAAGATCAATTAAAGAAACCAAATTATCAATATGGACATAATCACGCTTCATTTCAGGATCTCCCCAGATTTCTAACTCATTACTAAACATAGCATTCTTAATAATTTTCAAGAATGGCATAATTACCTCTCTTCCATCTACGAGGTAATGAGGATCATCAGGAACCATGAACATCATTGGTAAACGTAGGTTAAATACCCGTATTCCGAAGCACTCACCATAGTAATCACCCATCATTTTAGCACTGGTCTTTGAAATCGCATACATTGTATGATCACCTTGATAATTAATTGCTAAAGGTAGATCATTACCTAACAACTTATTATTCTCCCAATGTAATTCATAATCCCTATGTGTCGTGGTATAAATATATGTTGGTATCTTACTTTTTCTCACAAATTCTAATATATTAAAAACACCACTAATATTTACGTCAACATAACTTCTTAGCGTTTTATCTAAATCGGTATTCTCAGAAGTTGTAATTATACTTGGTTGAATGCCAGCAAAATTCACAACAAGGTCTATATCTGTAGGTAAAGAATTATAAAAATGAATATCCTGTATATCACCTTGAATATAATTAACTCCCTCAATTTCCTTTGGTATAGTGCTTGAACGACCTACACCAAACACTTCATAACCTTTATTTAAGTAAAACTTAGCTGTATATCTTCCAGAGTTTCCTGTAACACCAAAAATAAGAACTTTCATAAAACACCTATTTCAATATATTTTTTTCAATCATGCTTATTATATTTTCTTTACTTTCATTCATCATCACATCAATAATAGACAAATGACTAATAAAACTATCCTTGTTATTAAACTGATAATACTCATCTGCGCAAAACTCTATAAAGTTTAATGATATCCCTTCATTTTTAAACTCTTCTTTATCATATAGACTAACCCCTCCGAGGGTATTCACGTAGTTATTACAATTATAAATATGACAAAGATTATAAATTTTTTCTTTTGCTGACTTATCTCTTTCGTAATCAATGTTTGAGGTAAAGTCAAATTTAAAATCTAAACCTAGATATTTAAACACTTCAATGATAGAAAGCGCTGATATTTTTGATACACTTCGATCTTTATAACAAATAACCTTTTCTATTATAGGAAAAACCTCATCAAAAAATGGTGCTTTAGAGTAGTTTTGACGTATCGTTGATAGTAACTTTCCCGTCTTATCAGTGTATTCTAAATCCTTTATTAGCGTAAAACTCGAAGCTTTATGAATCGGCAATGTAAACAAGTGCTTGCCATTTTTCGTCAAAATGTTATTACGATTGATGTAACCACCCTTGATATATGTCACATCATCATAAAACAAAAAAAAGTCACTATGGTATGCTAATTGATAGTATCCAATATATGGAAACAAATATGGCTGCATTAAAGCCAACTTCATGACATTACTTCCTTAACAACATTTACTACAGTTAATAGTTCAGACTCAGTCATATTCGCATGAAGTGGCAAACAAATCGCGCCTTCAGAAATTTTTTGACTTACAGGGCAACCAAAGCTTTTTCTGTTGGGGTAAGCAACATCCAAAGACGGAGTGAAATATCGTCGGTGTTGAATGTCATGCTTCGACAAAGCATCAAGAAGCGTTTGCTGCTGAGCTGCATCTTCTATATAAATCGGCATGTAAGAACCATTGTATGACGCTTCTGGTAGCCAAAGAGGTAATTCAACGTAAGGTTCTAAAAGCGCCCGGTACAAACTAAATAGGTGAGATCGATGCTCAAGCACCTCTCCAATCTGGTCAAGTAGTGTTAATCCTACTGCGCATTGGTACTCATTCAACTTTGCATTAATACCTGGCTCGCCTAATTGTCCATTCGCTTGAAGACCAAAGTTAATTAACTCTTTCGCACATAAATAATCTTCATGACGCTTGAATACAATTGCACCACCTTCGACTGTATGGAATATCTTAGTAGCATGAAAACTCAATGTACTAGCATCGCCAAAGTTTAAGAGAGACTCCTGACCAACCTTAACTCCAAATGCATGAGCAGCGTCGTATAGAACTTTGACCTTATATTGCTCTGCAATTTCTTTGAAACTCTCAACTTCACAAGGATTTCCATATACATGTGTTGCAACAACCCCATCTACTTGAGAATTTGCTTCAAGAGCTGCTTTCAAAGCATCTGGAGATAAGTTATAAGATTTTGAATCGATATCGCAATAGCTCACATCAATACCTTGCCACATCAACGCTGATGAAGTTGCAACAAAGCTAAATGGTGTAGAGATCGCGGATTCAATTCCTAAAACTTTACATGCCACCTGAAGTGCCAGCGTACCATTAGAAACTAACAATAAGTTTTTAACACCCAAAAACGTTTCAAGTCGTCTAGTAAGCTTTTCATGCAATGGCCCAAAGTTAGTATACCAACCACTCTCATTTACTTGAGATAAATAGTTAGAAAGCTTAGTTAAGTCTGGGGCTAATGGACTGTTAAGTTTAATTGTCATCTTCGCTCACAATGCTTGATAGGTAGATACCATAATTGTTCTTCTTAAGGGCATCAGCTGCCGCCATTAACTTCTGTTTGCTAATCCAACCATTGTTAAAGGCAATTTCTTCCAAACATGCAATCTTATAACCTTGTCGTTTCTCTATCGTCGAAACAAATTGAGCAGCTTCGAGCAAGCTTTCGTAAGTACCTGTGTCTAACCAGGCAAAACCACGCCCTAACATTTCAACATTGAGCTCGTTTGCTGTTAGGTACATTTGATTTAATGTGGTAATTTCCAGCTCACCTCGCTCTGATGGTTCGACTTGCTTAGCTCTACTCACGACTTGGTTGTCAAAGAAGTACAGCCCCGTCACAGCATAGTGGCTCTTTGGCTTAGCTGGTTTTTCTTCAATAGAGATAGCTTTTCTGTCGGCGTCAAACTCAACCACACCAAAGCGCTCAGGGTCTTTCACTTGGTAGCCAAACACCGTAGCCCCATTGCCACTCTCTGCCGTCTCAACCGCTTTCTTTAACTTTGGAGTGAACCCCTGCCCATAAAAGATGTTGTCACCCAGCACTAAACATACTGAGTCATCGCCAATGAATTCTTCGCCAATGATGAACGCTTGAGCTAAGCCATCTGGACTTGGTTGAATCGCGTATTGCAACTCAATGCCAAACTCTGAGCCATCACCCAATAGGCGCTGAAAACCCTCCTGGTCTTCTGGCGTGGTGATGATCAAGATTTCACGAATGCCCGCAAGCATGAGTACTGACAACGGGTAGTAAATCATTGGTTTGTCATAAACCGGCAGTAACTGCTTAGAGACACCGCGTGTAATAGGGTAAAGTCGAGTGCCCGAGCCACCTGCTAAAATAATGCCTTTCATTATTCGCCCGCTCCTAATCTCTCAAGACTGTATGAACCATCAAGCACACGTTGCCACCATTGTGGATTGCTTAGGTACCATTCGACGGTTTTGCGAATGCCGCTTTCAAACGTTTCTTCTGGCGTCCAGCCAAGCTCTTGAGCGATCTTGGTCGCATCAATTGCGTAACGCACATCATGACCTGGGCGATCTTTCACATACGTGATCAAAGATTCATAAGACTCGACCCCGGCCGGCTTGTCTGGTCGCAACTCTTCAAGCAAAGCACAAATGGTTTTCACCACTTCGATGTTGGCTTTTTCGTTATGACCACCGATGTTGTAGGTCTCACCGACTTCACCTTCGTTGACCACTTTGTAAAGCGCGCGAGCATGGTCTTCCACAAACAGCCAATCTCGGATTTGCATACCATCACCGTACACAGGCAACGGCTTGCCATCCAAGGCATTCAAAATCATCAGTGGGATCAGTTTCTCTGGGAAATGGTAAGGTCCATAGTTGTTCGAGCAGTTGGTCACCAACGTAGGAAAACCGTAAGTGCGTTGCCACGCTCGAACAAGATGATCGCTGGACGCTTTAGAAGCGGAGTACGGGCTACTCGGCGCATAGGATGTAGTTTCAGTAAACAAATCATCCGTTCCCTCTAGATCGCCATACACTTCATCCGTAGAAATATGATGAAAACGGAATGCCGATTGGCGCGCTTCATCTAAGCCCGACCAATATTGACGAGCCGCTTCAAGCAAATGGTAAGTGCCCATCACGTTGGTCTCAATAAAAGCAGCAGGACCATCAATAGAGCGATCGACATGAGACTCGGCGGCCAAATGCATCACCCTATCGGGTTGATGCTCTGAAAACACGCGATCTAGTTCAGCTCGGTCACAGATATCTACTTGCTCGAAGTAGTAACGTTCACTATCTGAGACATCAACCAGTGATTCTAGATTCCCTGCGTAGGTCAGTTTATCTAAATTGATAACAGTATCTTGAGTGACACGAATGATATGTCGGACAACAGCTGACCCAATGAAGCCAGCTCCACCGGTTACTAATATTTTCTTCACGAATGTTACCTACGTTAATTTGTGTGTCATCAGATACACATGAATACTTATGATTGTAGTTTATGGACTCACTCGAACGTCGTTGGACACAAGAAAGGCTTACTTAGGGCAATCAATTATAAAATGATAAAAAAACCAATTAAATTTGAGAAGCGTAACCGTCCTGCAAATGCTCAAAATCGGATTCTTGCCAAATAATCTTTCGCTTTAAACGCTCTTTATTAAATGAACGCAGGAGTCTATTTAGATTTTGGTCTTTCCAGTCACCAGAAGCTTCAAAGCGGCACTTATCAAAATCGATAATCCATACCTTATCTTTGTCGTCGATCAAGATATTGTGGATATTCAAATCGGTATGGTTAACGCCAACCTGATGCATCTTGGCAATTTCTTGCCCTATTTTTTGATACATGTCTGCCGATAAAGACTGTTCTTGCAAGATACTAACCAGATCTCTGGCGTTTGGGATTCGCTCACTTAATAAATCAGCTTGATAGAAGAGTCCTGACTTTACGGCTCTTGCTGCAATAGGACGAGGAACGTGCACCCCAGCCTCAATTAGCGCCAACAAAAGCTGAAACTCTTGCGCACAACGGGTGTTATCCCAGCCAGAGAACCAATAATGATCGTTAACTAACTTCCCAAACAAACCGCCACGACGGTAATGACGTAGTGCCGCTTGCATGTTCTCTAGTTGGATAAACCATGTCGTGCCTCGCCCCGTCGCACTGCCAACCACATTGTCGGAGGACTGCCAGTATTCCGCATCAAATATCGGTTGGCTAGGGTCTGTAATGATCTCGTCATCAAACCAGATCACTTGGTTGTTGTTTTTATACTGTCGAGTCATACGCTCACCCTCTAGCCTAAATATCGGCTGGCTAATATATACAACCAAGTAAATGCAGCGAACGCCAATGCAACCATAACGGCAGCAGAGCCTATATCTTTAGCTCGACCACTGAGTTCATGCCGTTCAATACCGATACGATCAACCACTGCCTCAATCGCTGAGTTTACAAGCTCTACAATCAAGACTAATACCACGACCCCGATCATTAAGATACGCTCAACCATGCCGACATCCACTAGCCAAGCCAAAATCACAGCAATACTCAACAGAGCCAACTCTTGTCGAATGGCAGCTTCATGCTTAAAAGCCGCTTTTAATCCTTGGATCGAATAACCCGTCGCTTTAACGATGCGCTTTAGTCCGGTGTTACCCGGCTTGCCAGATTCTTGCGATTGATGTGGTGTTGTCTTTGACATTGCAGAACACTTATCAGTACTTAGCTATATTCGAGCCGTGTATTTTACATTTATTGGGGATGTCTGCATAATTTACCTGCCTCTATTCATCGAATCAGACAATAATTATGTTCACTTCTGCCCCATCGTCACTATGCGTCTTGCGTTTGTCCGCTATCGGAGACGTCTGCAATACTATCGCCACCATTCAAGCTATTCAGAAACACTGGCCTTCGACCCAGATTACTTGGATAACGGGTAAACTTGAAGCCCAGTTATTAGCCGCCATCGATGGTGTAGAAGTGGTTGTTTTTGATAAAAAAGCGGGACTTGATGGCTACAAATCACTTTGGCGACAGCTGAAAGGCAGAGAGTTTGATGCGCTATTGCATATGCAGTACGCGATTCGAGCGAGTATCGCAACGTTGGGCATTAAAGCAAAATACAAACTTGGTTTCTCTTCTGATAGAAGCCAGGACTTTCAAACACTATTTACCAATGTCAAAGTGCCTTCCCCGCAATCTCTGCATGTCGCAGATGGCTTAATGGCCTTTACCCATCAAATTGGGGTACCAAAGGCAGAACTAGACTGGGTACTTTCTTATTCAGACCACGACCAAGCTTGGGCAGAGTCTCATATTTCTCGTAGTAAACCTAACCTGCTGATTGTGCCTGGTGCGAGCAAAGCTTATAAAAACTGGAACGCGGAAGGTTATGTGGATGTGATTCATCACGCCAGAGCAAAAGGCTGGAACGTGATTCTGGCAGGCAGCCCTGCTCAGGTAGAATTGGATCTGGCAGAAGCCATTCAATCTCGCTTGGAAGAACCGTGTCTAAATTTAGTTGGACAAAGTTCAATTCTGCAAATGCTTGCGTTAATAGATAAGGTTGAAATGGTCATCGCCCCCGATACCGGACCAGCACACATGGCGAATGCAATGAAAACACCAATCATCGGGCTCTATGCACACCATAATCCGCTGCGAGTGGGACCTTACCGTTATCTAAAATACGTTGTCTCAGTGTATGAAGAAACGATCTTTGCGGAAACAGGTAAAAACAGTCACGAGTTAAGCTGGCGAACTCGCGCTAAAGATGAAACGGCAATGAACCGCATTACCAGCACTCAAGTAATGAGCATGTTCGATCAAGTCTTAGAAGATTTGTATCCTCAATACCAGTAAACTTACTGTCTTGATTTGTTAAGAAGGAAATGACCTTGTCCAAACCAACCTTAGCCGTTGCCTTAATTGTAAAAAATGAAGAGAAGCACTTACAAGCTTGTCTAGACACAGTAAAAGATTGGGTCGATGAGATTGTCCTTCTAGACTCGGGCAGCACCGATCGCACCGAAGAAATCGCCCGACAATACACAGATAAGTTTTACACCAATCTAGATTGGCCAGGTTTCGGTAAACAACGCCAACTTGCGCAGCAATACGTTACGGCAGACTACGTTTTATGGCTTGATGCAGACGAACAAGTCACTCCAGAGCTAACAGAAAGTATCTTACACGCGGTATCAGCCAATAAGCCGAACGTTTTATACAAACTTAATCGACTAAGCTCTGCGTTTGGTAAGTTCATCTACCATTCTGGTTGGTCTCCAGACTGGATTGTGCGCTTATATCGCACCGAATATACGCAATATAATGATTCGCTCGTTCATGAAAAAGTTGATGAGAAAAACTATCAAACTGAAAAACTGGATGGTCGACTGCATCACTACACTTACGAGCACCTTCATCATTACATCAATAAAACCACTGGCTACCTCAAGGCCTGGACGGATGAACGTGAAGGTAAAAAGAAAGCAGGTTTAACGACCGCTATCGTTCACGCTCTTGCTAGCTTTTTGAAGATGTATGTTCTCAAACGAGGCTTCCTTGATGGCAAACATGGCTTCATTCTAGCTTGGCTAAGCATGCACTCTACTTTTGTAAAATATATCGATCTCTACTTACGTGAACAGGCAAAAAAATCATGAAAACGACTTTAATTATCACCACTTACAACTGGAAAGAAGCATTAAAAGCGGTGTTAGAAAGCGTGAAACGTCAAACCGTTTTGCCTGATGAAGTCATCGTTGCAGATGACGGTTCTCGAGACGATACCAAAGCAATGATCGACCAACTGCGTGACGGCTTTCCGGTTCCACTTATTCATAGCTGGCAGGAAGATAATGGCTTTCGTGCTGCGATGAGCCGCAACCGTGCCATCGCAAAATCCTCTGGTCGTTATATCATAATTATTGATGGTGACATGGTGCTATCACCATCATTTATTGAATCACATAAACGCGTCGCAAAGCCAAATTGGTTTGTGCAGGGTGGACGTGTGCTGACAGATGAAAACTGCAGTAAAGCGATTATGGAAAGCAGCCTAGTACCTTCTATTTTTAGCAAAGGTATTCGCAATCGCAAGAACTGTATCACCAATATACTGCTATCAAAATGGTTCTCGCGTAAACGTAATAATGCTAATTCAACACGCAGCTGTAATATGGCATTCTGGAGAGAGGATGCACTTGAGGTCAATGGCTTCAACCAAGATTTTGTCGGCTGGGGACGTGAAGATAGCGAGTTTGTTCACCGTATGTTGAATGCGGGCAAGTCACGTCTTTACCTAAAATTCGCAGGTGTAGGCTACCACTTGTACCACGTAGAAAACTCGCGCGCGTCACTCGGACAAAATGACGAGATTTTAGAAAACACCATTAAAAACAAGCTTAAACGCTGTGAGAATGGTGTTGATCAATTTCTAGAAGCTTAAGATTATAAAAAGGGGCGTTTCGCCCCTTTTTTATTGTTGCTGAGATAAAGCGAAGTACTTATCGGCAACCATCAATGAGATCAAACGCTCTTTACGTTTATCTTTGAACTGCTCAACCCACTGGTGCGCATTTTCAATGATCGCTAATGCTTCTTGCTCATTCGCTAGGTAATAATCCATCTTTTCGGGTAAATCCGAATAGTCATCCTTCACTTCAACATAGTGGACGCCTGCCTCTAACTTACCTTCCATAAACCAAGTCTCATATTTTGGCTTTGACATAATAACCAAGGAGTTAGACGACATAGCCCACTTAAGGTTGGTGGCCACATCATTGCCTTCTATACAGAGCAAAAACTTATACTGCAGTTGCTCTTCAATACTCATAAAGCCCTTTTCCCATGGTTTCCCTTCTACCGGGCGGGTCTGGCCAATATTGCATTGCGGATGGTTGTAAAACGCATGAATCACCTTTTTACGATGCGGCTGAAAACCCACGCCGCGCCACGCTACCATGTCCTTTTTATCTTGATAGCGAACAGGATCATCAATAAATTTAAAATGACGAACTTGATTAAGTTTCAACACCACTGAATTTTGGTTGTTACCAAAAATAGGGCGGCTTTTTATAAAGCTCGGTACATTGGGGATGTGTGTAACATCGCCGTTGATGTAGTTAAACGCAAAACTGGAAGGGAAATAGCGTACAACTTGGCGAAGATCGAAAAAATACGTCCAGCCTTTCGTTTTTTTGAATGTATCGATGGTCGAGTAACTTTGTTCTCGGCTATCAACTGAAAACGGCGTTTCACACTTATTGTAATAGTTCACCCGCTCAATACAGCGTTGCTGCTCTGCTTCGGTCAGATTCGAAAGTAAACGCTTGGCTTGTGCTCGATATACAAAGCGAGGGATAAGTATCGAGAGAGCGTTTGAGAAATAATAAGGGAACTTACTGTCTTTCATTGAGTTTTTCCCCAATCGCGATGGCTACTGGCTTGGGAACGAATTGTTCGATACTTCCGCCATGAATCGCTACTTCTCTCACGATAGTCGACGATAAAAACGCAAACTCTTCTTCAGGAGTTAAAAATACGCTCTCGATTCCTGGTAATAGCTTTCGGTACATGTTGGTCAGTCCAAACTCGTATTCAAAGTCTACCGTTGTTCGTAAACCACGGATAAGAACCTTAGCTTTCTCATTTCTCGCGAAATCCACTAATAACCCGGAGAACCCCTTTACCGTCACACCAGGTAAATGCGCTACAACGTCCTGCATCAGTGCAACGCGCTCTTCCAATGAAAACATAGTGTTCTTCGATGGGCTTGCGGCTACGCCAATCACAACCTCATCAAACATTTCGTGAGTACGTTCTATTAGATTGAGGTGACCATTAGTCACTGGATCAAAAGTGCCCGGATAAATGACTTTCATATAATTTACTAAGTTATTCGAAACTGATTGAATTATTGAGGCTCGAACGCAAGATTACAACAACTTAAGCTCGATAATAGCTCGACTTACTTCTGACACTCACTACAAAAGAAGGTATTACGTTGGCCAATCTTTAGCTCTTGAAGTCGTTCGCCACACTCTGGGCATGGCTCTCCGGGTTTTCCGTAAACCAATAACTCTTGTGCAAAGTAACCCGGCTTTCCATCGGCTTGCGCAAAATCTTTCAGAGTAGTCCCACCTTGCGTAATGGCAATCTCAAGTGTCATTTTGATATTTTCAACAAGTAACCTCCACTCTTGAGAAGTCAACTTACCTGCGGGCCTTGAAGGGTGAATTCGAGATTTAAACAACGACTCATTCGCGTAGATGTTCCCAACACCAACCACGACTTTGTTGTCCATGATGAACTGCTTGACGGCGACACGCTTATTTTTAGCTTTCTCCGCTACATATTCCGCATTGAACTCTTCAGTTAAAGGCTCAGGCCCCATGTTTGCTAGCACAGCATGTGACTCGCCAGGAGCACACCACAGCCATGCCCCAAAACGACGCGGATCGTTATAACGCAGTATTTTTCCACTGCTTAGTTTGAGATCCACATGATCGTGCTTTGCTGGCGGAAAGTCGGCATCTAGGACACGTAAAGACCCAGACATGCCCAAGTGAACAATGGCTGTACCTGTGTTTGTCTCGATCAGTAAGTATTTCGCACGACGGCTAATCGCACGGATCACCTGCCCTTCCAATTTTTTAAGCTCTGTAGGAATATCCCAGCGCAATTTAGGCGTTCGAAAAGTAAACGACTGGATCGTTTGTCCAACCATGTGGGGGCTAATCCCCATACGGCTCACTTCAACTTCTGGCAACTCAGGCATTAGATTCTCCAATTCACCGGCTAATAGTTCTCGCTGCTAGCATAATCGAAAAGAAAAACGATAAATAGGGAAGCTTATTAGGGGTATAGGCGCAAAAAGGCTCTACTCTGGCATAAGGTAGTTTTCATCGACGGAGATAGCGACCCATTTGTCTTGCCAGGTTTTAAATAGCCAAAAATCAGGTAAACGAAAGAAAGTCACCCGCTGCGGCTCTTCGAGATCCTGATACCAAACTTCTACCGTTTCAGGTACCGTCAGGTTAGGTTTTAAATGATCGTACTGTTCTGAGGTGAGCTCGGTCCCTTCCAATGATTGCCAGCGTGATACAAGTTCACTGATCGGTGCATCAACTTTGATGTTGGATTGCCATCGTCCATCATGCAGTTCAAACTCCCAGCCACTATAGTACAAAGACTCCACCGTATAGTCGGAGCGAAGTACATTTGGGTAAGGGTCTGCTTGGTCTGTTAATAGGTAAGTTTTGATCCACATCGGCGCATTTAAGATCACTATAAACGCGATAATGCCCAGAATAAGAATATTGTTCCATCGGCGGCGACGAGCCGGACTCACACGCATAACCATCTCTACTCTCTTATCGTTATGAGTAAACTACCAAAGAGTATTGAGCTTGACTAGAACAACGGTGTGCAAGTGTGTAGGGAAGTGGTAACGAAGCGGCAGAGAGCGATCAATCAAAAATTCGAGTATAGAGTCGGACCAGTAAAATAACTTCAGCAGTACTTTATAATCCGATGACGTACTGAACACTTTATCTTCAGCACTTTTATTCAGGTAATAAAAAACCCAACTCGAAAGTTGGGTTTTTCAATTCATCAAAGAGACTGAAACCAATTATTTGATTTTTGCTTCTTTGTACATAACGTGCTGGCGAACTACTGGATCAAACTTTTTGATCTCAAATTTGCCTGGCATGTTACGCTTGTTCTTATCAGTTGTGTAGAAGTGGCCTGTACCTGCAGAAGATACTAGACGGATTTTCTCACGAACGCCTTTCTTTGCCATTGCTTATTTCCTCTTAAACGTTTTCGCCACGTGCACGCATGTCTGCAAGAACAGTATCAATACCTTTCTTGTCGATGATGCGCATACCTTTAGCAGATAGACGTAGTTTAACAAAACGTTTTTCGCTCTCTACCCAGAAACGATGAGTTTGTAGGTTCGGCAGAAAACGACGCTTAGTAGCATTTCGTGCGTGTGAACGGTTGTTACCCGTTACTGGACGCTTACCAGTTACTTGGCATACTCGTGACATGAATGTCTTCTCCAAAATCGTTTCAGCTCGATATCAACCTTGGTGGCCGAACCTCTCTATCTCTCGAAAAGAAGTTAGAGGTTAAGAACCGCTATGGAAAATCCATACAAGGCTATCAAAGGTCGCGCATTATACTAACTTGATATGCATTGCTCAAGACCCGAACAGATCCTTTTTACAGGTTTTCGTGATCTTTTTTTAGACAGCAGATTTTTTTAGCAGTCCAAGCTGAATTCAGTTAAAAATTTAGTGGCGTGGATGATAGCAGATTTTTAGCAACTAACAACCTAAAAAACGCACAGTTATATCCAGCCTCTTTCAGCAAAAGAGACACTTTCCCCATCTCCGATGACGAAATGGTCCAAAATACGAATATCCACCAATGCTAATGCGTCGATGAGACGCCTTGTAATCCTTCTGTCAGCTTGGCTCGGCTCAGCGACGCCTGAAGGATGATTGTGCGCCAAAATCAAAGCCGCCGCGTTATGATGCAGAGCACGCTTGACGACTTCTCTCGGATACACCGACGCTGCATCCAACGTTCCTTCAAATAAAATTTCATCTTTTATCACTCGGTGCTGGTTATCGAGAAAAAGAATATAAAAAGCCTCTCTTTGCCGATCCCTTAAAATAGAAGACAGATATAACTTAGTTTGGTCGGGGCTGGTTAAGGCATCACCACGCTTTAGCGTCTCCGCCAAGTAACGTTGTGTCATTTCTAGTACCGCTTGCAACTGAACATACTTGGCTTGCCCTAATCCTTTGTGACGACAAAACTCTTCTTCTGATGCTGAAAATAGTTGTCTGAGCGAACCAAAGTCTTGAATAAGGAAGTCTGCAAGCTCAATCACGTTCATTCCGCGGGTGCCTGTGCGCAAGAAGATGGCCAGCAGTTCGGCATCGGTCAAAGCTTGCGGCCCTCGTTGCAGTAGCTTCTCTCTGGGCATGGACTCATTTGGCAAAGCTTTCAATATCATCTGATGTCTCTTTATATGGAAAGTGTCCCTATTCCACAAAACAAAAAGCGAAAGTCGAGTATGACTTTCGCTTTCTTCGTACCATCAGTGCTTTCCATGCAACTTAACAGTTCATCAGAGTTTAAAGTTGCCAACCAAGCCGTGAATTTCCGTTCCAGACTGTGATAGCTGCGTGCTGATTGACTCGGCATGCTGCAACGTCTCATTAATGTTGTTCACGATCTGTTGAATAGCCACTAAGTTTTGGTTGATGTCTTCTGCAACCGCACTTTGTTCTTCTGCGGCAGACGCGGTTTGAATACCCATATCTCGAATTGTTCCGATAGAATGATGAACACCAGAAAGAGATTGCTGAATGAGCGCAGATTCTTCCGCCGTTTTGACACCTCGTTTTTGGCTCACCGACATCGTACTGACCGCTCTTGATACACCATTTTGTAGCTGCTTGAGCATGTCGCCAATTTCATGAGTACTATTTTGCGTACGACTGGCTAACGAGCGCACTTCATCCGCAACGACGGCAAACCCTCGACCTTGCTCACCGGCTCTAGCCGCTTCAATCGCCGCATTTAGGGCCAACAAATTCGTTTGCTCGGCTATCTCGCCAATCACATCCAGCACTTTGGTTATTTTTTCGGTCTGTAAACTCAACTCAGAAATTGCATCTGACGTGCTGTCTATCTCCGTCACGAGTTCGGTAATGCCTTCTATTGCTTGCTCGACCTCATGCTGAGCGGCGGTGACTTGACTGTTGGCATCGTCAATTGCCTGCGCGGTCGAATTGGTATTGCTGGCTACTTCTTTGGCAGTCATGCTCATTTGCGTCACTGCCGTCACGACTTTGTCCGTCTCTAAACAGTGATCCTGCATTTGACCGCTCGCTTGGCTGGTCTGAGAGTTCAGGCTTTGAGAAACGGTCTGTACTGTCGTCGCAGAGCGATGAATGTCCTGCATCAGTGGGTGCAGCTTATCCATAAACTCATTAAACGCGGCCGCCACTTCACCGACTTCATCCTGACTTTCGACTTTTAAACGAGCCGTTAAGTCACCGCCGCCTGCGGCAACATCTTTTAATGAAGCCGCGACATGTTGTAATGGCTGAATGCCTTTAGACACCACGATACTGGTGAGAACACTGGTAATGATCAATCCAATAACGGAAATCAACACGGCAGATAATGTATGCTCTTTTAGCTCTTGAGTCTTTAACTCTCTGTGCATCGCAACTTGCTGGTCGATGTCATCAATATAAACGCCAGTACCTAAAACCCAGTCCCATTTCGATAGATATTCTGCATAGCCCAACTTAGGCGCTTGTGCGTCAATGGTCGGTTTGTGCCACGAGAAATAGAGGAACCCATCCCCTTTTTGAGAAGCGTCAATCAAGCCCGCAATAACTGCGACCCCATTTTCATCTTTTAAGTCGTAAAGGTTTTTACCCTCTAATGCAGGTTTGATGGCGTGCAACGTATTCACACCTTGAGAGTCGTAGGCAAAAAAGTAACCATCGCTTTCAAAGCGCATGGCTTTCAGAATTTCTTTTGCTGCCTCTTTATTACTTCCATTTACATCCGCGTCGTATAACGGTTTTATCGCCGTCACGCCCATCATCATATAGGCTTGTAACTCTTTCTTTTTCGTTTCGATGAGCTCTTGCCTGTCTCTTGCTAACTCCGCTTCCAAACTTTTACTGCTGTTGATGTAATACACCACTGAGATCAACGTAGTGATCAACAGCAGCGGAATTAGGGTTATCAGCAGCAATTTGTTTCGACTTTTCAACACCATGGTTTCCACTACCTCTTTTTCTTTTCAGACTTGCAAACTCCGCGCAACTTGTCTGTGAGGTAGGCGAGAATTTTCCCTTCCTCGGTCAGATTAATACTCTGGAGTTTGATGTGAATTATCTTCTCGTTATATATGCTCGGGCGGTCAGACTTTGAATTGTGTTAAAATCCGGTCATCAAATTGGAGATCTCACATGCAAACACTAGCAGGAAAGAAAATTCTACTCGGCATCAGTGGCGGTATTGCCGCGTATAAATGTGCGGAGCTAACCCGTCGCCTCATAGAGAGAGGAGCGCAAGTTCAAGTTGTAATGACGAAAGCCGCAAAAGAGTTCATTACCCCTTTAACCATGCAAGCCGTTTCGGGCCGTCCTGTCTCTGACAGTTTACTAGACCCAGCAGCGGAAGCCTCTATGGGCCATATTGAATTGGCCAAATGGGCAGATTTAGTGCTATTAGCGCCCGCGACCGCGGACTTAATCGCGCGCATGTCCGCAGGCATGGGGAACGATTTACTTACTACGCTCGTGCTCGCGACGGATTCCCCTGTTGCTGTTTCTCCGGCGATGAATCAACAGATGTATCGCAATATCGCAACCCAAGAGAACATCGCTACGTTAGCGCGTCGTGGTATGCACATCTGGGGCCCTGCGGCAGGAGAGCAAGCCTGTGGTGATGTAGGACCAGGTCGAATGCTGGAACCAATGCAGCTAGTACAGCTATGTGAACAGTTCTTTCAACCAAAATTGCTAGAAGGTAGGTCGATACTCATTACCGCCGGACCAACTCGCGAAGCGATTGATCCAGTGCGTTACATTACGAACCATAGCTCCGGGAAAATGGGCTATGCATTGGCGAGCGCCGCAGCGCAGATGGGAGCAAAAGTCACCCTCGTGAGCGGTCCTGTCAGTTTAAATACGCCCGTAGGTGTTGAGCGCATAAATGTTTCCAGTGCACAAGAGATGCACGAAGCCGTTATGACACATGCAAACCAGCATGATGCCTTTATTAGCTGCGCTGCCGTTGCCGACTACCGCCCACAAACGATCGCGTCTCAAAAGTTGAAAAAGACAGAAGACAACGACGAAATGGTCATTAATATGGTTAAAAATCCTGATATTGTTGCATCTGTGGCAGCAATGACGGAGAAGCGTCCGTTTACCGTCGGTTTTGCGGCTGAAACCAATGATGTAGAGACCTATGCTCGAGGCAAGTTAACAAAGAAAAACCTCGATATGATCTGTGCAAACGACGTTTCGGTTGCAGGGCAAGGATTTAACAGCAACGACAACGCAATTACCCTTTACTGGCCTGAAGGTGAACTTGCGCTCGCTTTGGAATCAAAAGAAGCATTGAGCTTTAAAATTCTCGAAAAAATGCATCAATTGATGTAACTAACGTTTGAAAACCCTGCCAATTTTTTACAAAAGCTGGCATAAATTTGGTACAAAAATGACAACTAAGGGTGTTAAATCTCCCATTCCACCCTTAGTGGTCTAGTTTGAGGCGAAATAGCGTCTTATAATCCCCTCCGCTCAACTTTGTATTTTGAAAGGAAGTAACTAATGGCCGGCAGTAAAAAATCCAACCGTCGTGAAGAAATCTTACAAGCATTGGCAGAAATGCTTGAATCAACAGATGGCGCTTCACGCATTACTACGGCAAAACTGGCCAAGCAAGTCGGCGTTTCAGAAGCCGCGCTGTATCGTCATTTCCCAAGTAAAGCGCGCATGTTCGAAGGGTTGATTGAGTTCATTGAAGAAGCCTTGATGACACGTATCAACCGTATTCTAGACGACGAAAAAGATACACTAGAGCGTATTCGTATGGTGATGCACCTTATTTTGGCGTTCTCTGAACGTAACCCAGGTCTGACACGCATTTTGTCGGGTCATGCTCTAATGTTTGAAAATGAACGTCTACGTGAACGCATCAATCAACTCTTTGAGCGTATAGAAACACAATTGCGCCAAATCCTGCGTGAACGTAAGATTCGTGAAGGGAAGTCTTTCCCTGTCGAAGAGCGCATCCTAGCCGCGCAAATTCTGGGACAAGTTGAGGGGAGCCTAAACCGCTTTGTGCGTAGCGACTTTAAATACCAGCCGACTGCAAACTTTGACGAGTACTGGGCGCTTTTGAGTGCACAAATAAAGTAAAAGACTATGAGTAAAGACAAATACACGCAGCCCGAGTTTTCTCTTTCACTTCTTCACCCTCGTAACTGGGGCGTATGGCTTGGTTTTGGTCTGTTGGCCATCCTCGTCAATATTCTTCCTTATCGGCTGCTGCTTTCATTAGGTCGTTCACTCGGCAAACTTGGCATGCGCTACGGTAAAAAGCGTGTCCACGTTGCTCAGCGTAACTTAGAATTGGCCTTTCCAGACAAAACACCTGAAGAGATTCAACATATTGTTGAAGAGAACTTCAAAAATACCGGTATGGCACTGATAGAAACCGGAATCACTTGGTTCTGGCCGACTTGGCGCTTTAAAAACCTGATCGTCGAGAAAGATCTCGGCGCACTGCGTGAAAAAGCCAAAGAAGGTAAAGGCGTCCTACTTTGTTGTGTCCATGCTCTTAATCTAGAGATCACTGCGCGTGCTTTCGCCGTGTTAGGCGTGGCCGGGTACGGCGCGTTTCGTCCGCATAATAATCCTGCTTATAACTTTATCCAGTATTGGGGACGGACACATAACGGCAATAAACTGATTGATCGTAAAGATGTAAAAAAGATGATTCGTGTTTTACGCAGCGGTGAGCGTCTGTTCTATTTACCGGATCACGATTACGGTCGCAAAAAATCAGTATTTGTGCCCTTCTTTGCCGTAGACGATGCGTGTACGACAACAGGCACGAGCATTCTGGCGTATACCTCAAAATGTGCGATCATCCCAGGCTCAGGGTTTCGCAATGACGAAGGAAAATACGACATCATCGCCGATAACTGCATTGAAGCCGATTATCCACAAAAAGACGAAGTCGCCGCTGCCGCTTATATGAACAAGTATGTGGAAAAAGTCATTCTACGCGCTCCAGAGCAATGGATGTGGCTCCATAAACGCTATAAAACCATGCAAGATGAGCATGTCGAGAAAGGCATTCGCTATAAGTAAGTGGTCAAGGCGATGAATCCAAAAACAAAAAAGGGCAGATGAATATCCATCTGCCCTTTTTACTTTTTCAGAAAAAGTAACCAATTAAATGCCGTATTCTGCGCGGTACGCTTTGACTGCTTCTAGATGCTCTTTGTCTGTGCCTTTCTCTTCAAGGAAAGTCACAAGGTCAGTCAGGCTAATGATTGAGATGATTGCACAACCAAAGTCACGCTCCACTTCTTGGATCGCAGACAACTCACCTTTGCCTTTTTCTTGGCGGTCAATCGCAACCAACACACCAGCAAGGTCTGCACCATTCGCCTTGATGATTTCCATCGATTCACGAATCGCAGTACCTGCTGTGATTACGTCATCCACTAGCATGATTCGACCTTCAAGCGCAGAGCCTACAAGGTTACCGCCTTCGCCGTGATCTTTCGCTTCTTTACGGTTGAAGCAGTAAGGCGTGTCGATATCGTGGTGATCCGCCAGCGCGACTGCTGTTGTCGTCGCGATTGGGATACCTTTGTACGCCGGGCCAAACAGTACATCAAACTCAATGCCAGAATCAGCGAGCGCGGCTGCGTAAAAACGACCAAGACGCGCTAGGTCACGACCAGTATTGAAAAGACCAGCGTTAAAGAAGTACGGGCTTTTACGGCCAGATTTCAAAGTAAACTCACCAAACTTAAGAACTTCTTTCTCAAGTGCAAACTCAATAAATTCACGCTGGTATGCTTTCATTATTTTCTCTCTATGTCCTTGGTTTCTTGTGTCTCTTCTCGACAATCATTCATTTCTCTATTGTCGAGATAAAAAAATAGCCCCCATAATGGGAGCTATCTAAATCAATTGGCTAACGCCGCCTTCTGCGCTGCGACAATTTCCGTAATGCCGACTTTCGCCGACTCTAGCAGAGCCATCAGCTGCTCGTGACTGAACGGTTCACCTTCTGCGGTGCCCTGAATTTCAATCATCTTGCCTTCTTCTGTCATTACCACGTTCATGTCTGTGTCTGCCGCTGAATCTTCAACGTATTCAAGGTCACACAGAACATCATCACCTAGCAAACCAACTGAAACTGCCGCTACGTGGCCTTTCATTGGGTTTGCTTTTAGCTTGCCGCTATCTACTAGGTGTTGGAATGCATCGGCCATTGCAACACTTGCGCCGCTGATGGATGCAGTACGCGTACCACCGTCAGCTTGGATAACGTCACAGTCAACGGTGATCATGAACTCACCCATGGCTTTTAGGTCGACAACAGCGCGTAGGCTTCGCGCGATAAGACGCTGAATTTCCATCGTACGGCCGCCTTGTTTGCCACTTGCCGCTTCACGACGAGTACGCGAATGTGTTGCTCGAGGTAGCATGCCGTATTCAGCTGTAACCCAGCCTTTACCTTGACCTTTTAGCCAACGTGGCACAGATTCTTCGACGGTCGCATTACACAACACTTTGGTGTTACCGAACTCAACTAGCACTGACCCTTCAGCGTAAGCTGTGTAGTTACGAGTAATTTTGATAGGGCGAACTTGATCCGCCTTGCGATCGTTTGGACGCATGGGCATCTACCTTAAATATGAGGAGAAGACGATTTGGTTGGGCGAAGATTATAACGGAATCGATTCCGGATTCATAGGTTACGCCGCTGGCACAACATAAACAATCCATACATCCCGCGCACCTATCGACGCAGCGTGATACACTCTTGAAGTAATTTTCAAAAAATGAAGACAGGAAAATTCGATGATTTACAGTATGACAGCGTATGCACGCAAAGAAGTAAAAGGCGATTGGGGTTCTGCGGTATGGGAAATCCGCAGCGTGAACCAGCGTTATTTAGAAACATACTTCCGCATGCCAGAACAATTTCGCGGGTTAGAGCCCGTTTTACGTGAGCGCTTTCGTAAGCGCTTAGCGCGAGGCAAAGTAGAATGTAATCTGCGTTTTGAAGCAAACCCTGCCGCAAAAGGTGAGCTTAGCATCAATGAAGCGCTTGCTAGCCAGGTAATTAAAGCCGCTGAACAAGTCATGCACATGACTGGTGAACTGAGCCGAATCAATCCATTTCAAGTCATGCAATGGCCGGGGGTAATGGAAACGCCAGAGCAAGACATGGATGCAGTAAATAAAGTGCTACTAGAAGCGTTTGATGGCGCAATGGATGAATTTATTGAAGCGCGCGCTCGTGAAGGCGAGAACATGAAAGCGCTGATTGAACAGCGTTTAGACGCCATCTCTGCAGAAGTCGTAAAAGTGCGTGCCCGCATGCCAGAAATTTTAGAATGGCAACGTGAGCGACTATTCTCGAAGTTCGAAGACGCTAAAGTGGAACTGGATCCATCTCGTATCGAGCAAGAGTTGATTTTGCTAGCGCAAAAATCGGATGTTGCTGAAGAGCTCGATCGCTTGGACTCTCACGTAAAAGAAACCACAAACATTCTGAAAAAAGGTGGCGCAGTGGGTCGCCGTCTAGATTTTATGATGCAAGAGTTCAACCGTGAATCAAACACGCTAGCGTCGAAATCCATCAGCACCGACATCACCGCATCGGGCGTTGAACTGAAAGTTCTAATTGAACAGATGCGTGAGCAGATCCAGAATATAGAATAGTGTTTTTACCTGTTTCATAGCGTCCCAAACATCAATATAAGCCACTGATTATAGTGGCTTTTTAATATCCATTGTTCCTATTTGTTTCACTGTGTTTCCTCTAGTATCATGCGAACTGATGACACAGATGATGACACAAACACCTGTGTCATCATTTTCCAATGATAAAGACAGCAAAGAAATTAGAACATGAACAATAAACAACTTGATGCCCTAATAAGAAAAGGCGAAGACACCATGCTTGGCCTTGGTGATGGGCTCTATTTCCGTATCGCAAGGAAAAAGCCGTCTTGGGTTGTAAAATATATAATCGCTGGCAAAAGGGCTCAGATCGCCTTACCTCAAATCTACCCTTCTCTGTCTATCAGCGAAGCAAAACGACAAGCCCTAGATATTCGTCAAAAAACAAAACTCGGTATCGATCCTAAATCCGAAAGGAAGAAAGGTGAGTTTAAAGCGATTCACAATGTAGATGCTCTCTATGAGGACTGGTATCAAGCTTTCGCTGTTAAGCAACTAAAGCACCCGCATATCCCTGAACGATACTATAGAAAAGAGGTCAAGCAGCATATCGGGGTTATGACTATCAGCGATGTAACGCCACAACACATCCGATTAATCATTGAGCGTATTGTCGAGTCAGGCAGAAATAGCATTGCGAACAAAGTATTACTGTTTTTAAAACAGTTGTTTAATCATGCTATTAAACTGAACCTTACAACCTTTAATCCAGCACAAGCCTTTTCTCCTAAAGATGCTGGTGGCACAGAAGTAAGCAGAAATCGCTGCCTAAGAGTCGATGAAATCAACTATGCCTTTAGGGTTATGCGCAGCCAGAGCCCTTCATTTACAAGGGACAACTATCTTGCTTGTTGCCTGTTACTCTGTTTTGGTTGTCGCAAAGGGGAATTAATTAGCGCCAAATGGGAAGACATCGATTTATTAGGGAGAATCTGGCATTGCATTCCAAATAAACAACGGAGGAATGCTCCGGTGCAAAAAGTATCTATCCCTATCCCAGATGTTGCTGTGTCATGGCTTGAAGAACTTAAATACCGAGCCGGCGGTTCCGAGTACGTGTTTCCTGCACGAAAGAAGAGCAAGCGAGGATATATCTCTGATGACACTCTTAACCATGCCCTTCAAACGCTGATGGGAATAGACCCTAGTAGTAAGAAAACAGCTTATTCGAACCTGATGCCTGATATAGAGCCCTTTACTGTTCATGACTTACGCAGAACATGCAGAAGCTTACTTTCTCAGCTTGGAGTCAGTGAGCAAGTGGCTGAACGCTGTCTAAACCACAAGATACAAGGCGTTGTAGGGATTTATGACCGATACCATTATTTAGATGAGCGTAGAGAAGCTTTAAATAAACTTGCCAACTTTCTTGAGCCATTTTTAAAACCCACGCCACCAGCTACAACCAATGGCGTGATAAAAAACGTTGGTGACGACTTTTTAGATAGTTCGCAAAAGCCAACAATTGAACAGATTGCATAGGCTAAACACACAAATTTTATTGGTGATCAAGATCACAAATTAAAAGCTCAACGTTGAGCAATTTACAAGGGGAAGCGTTAGGATGCCCCCCATTGGAACATACGGAAACTTTCTGTAACATCCAACAAATCAGTTTCCCCACCAAACTGAAACGCTACTGTAAGCACGAGGTAACCCCCCATGATTACAAGTAGCAACCTAACCGCAGGGTTTGACCGCATTATTAGAGAAGAGGAAAGAAAAGCTCTGACCTCAATCTCGCGGACACAAGCGTGGCGTTTAGAAAAACGTGGACTTTTTCCAAAGCGAGTAAAGCTTTGCGGTTCACACTCTGTAGGTTGGCGACTATCAGAGATTATGAATTGGATTGAAAGCAGAGGTGCAGATCATGAGTAATTATGATTTTGCTGCAACGGTTTCAGCTAATTCAATCAGAATTGTATCTAAACGAGAGCTAGCCGAAAGATTAGCAGTCAGTGAACGTACAATTCATCGAATGGTAGAGCGTCAGGAGATAAAACCACCACTAAGAACCCCAAAAGGGTATATCCGTGGATGGTTCGAGCAAGACATAAGTATGCTATTTTCCTAGACATCGTCAACTTACATAAAGGGCTTTCGAGCCCTTTTTCTTTTATTGAACGTGTCCTCATATGTCCTAAATTGACACTATTTGGTACTAGTTCTTTTCAAAAAACCGCTAACAAGCCCAATTCACGCCTAACATTTTAGTATGACGAAGGTGGGTTATTAATATAATTATATAGTGTTCATGTCTGATAAAGATCTAGTTATACATCCGTACTATAAGCATGTCGCCTACTACAACTACAAAGGCATGCAACAGCCTGTATTCTATTATCCTGAAGGGATTGATATTAAAGCTCTTCATCAAGCCTACAACCAATTGGATAATCTCTTTACTTATCACTCTCGGATAACCATCGTTTTAATCCAATTCCACCAAACGACTCAACTCCCCCACAACAAACATCTATCGAAGTTTATAGCGAGACTCAAGACGCTCTGTATCAAGCACTATAAAATTAGAGGTGATCGATTTGGCTACGCATGGGCGCGGGAAGAAGGGAAAGACGGTACAAATCAGCACTATCATATTGCCATTATGATTGATGGACACGTATGCCAAAAATCTTACCAAATAACCCAGCTAGCTAAACAGGCATGCAAGGATATTAGCCCTTTTTATTACATATATGCCCCTAAGCGAAATCTGTTTAAAGTTAAACGGACAGGGAGTGGCCGTATACTCAGAGCCGCCCGTATGAGAGCAAGCTATGCATACAAATACGCCTCTAAGGAGAAGGTTCCTGTTGGAGTGCGTCGATTCGGTTGCAGCTCGATAAAGCCAAAATCATCACTCTCTCATTTGTAAGCACAAGCAGCACACAATGCGATCTTTTTGTGATCTTTATGACGGAAAATATTGGTCAATAAATCAACTTCAGGCTTAGACACTGATGTCATTCCCTTATAGATTCGGATATTTGCATAAACAGTGTAATGCGCACATCACGACATCAACCAATTGAGAAGTGCCAAAACCAAATCACAAAACCGCGCTCCCTTCTCCACTTTGTGTCACTTTTCAATCAGGATTTCAGTTTTTATAACGAAGTGATAGATATGAACATCTTTGATTTCGGCTGGTGGCTGCGTACTAGCGATATGACAATGCCAGCCCCAGAGCGATAAGCTAATAATATCGCCATGATTAATCAAATTGCGGCAACCTTGGAAAAACAAGGGGGTTGCCTTTCCATTTTCGAGCAAAAATTAAACAACTTTGTGACCATTTTTATTTTACTTGCACCATAAAACAAGCCTGTTTAAGTGGCATTCAATAGCATTGTTATTCGCACCAATCTGATACCACGTGCCACCAGCGACAGTGGAAACGAATGAATAGTGTAACCGGATAATAGTGTTTGATCTAAGTGAATAAAGTTTGTCAAAAGCTAATATAGTTTGATCATTTTTGATGTTTACAGTTGTTATGTCTGACTCGTTTTTGCCCCATTCCGTGCTGAAACCTATTGTTTACGTCAAGCCTAATATGCATCATTTGACTTAGTTTTCATTATGATTC
>NZ_JAWOVY010000024.1:0-70189 GCF_033340155.1 Vibrio sp. 1562 | reverse complement strand
TGAAACTCAGTATATTGTTTAATAATTATTCAATTTCGGACGACTTGGTTTTCTGTCCGAATTACGCAACAAAGCCGATTTGTTTTAGTAATGATCTGTACTCAGCCTTCCCGTCAGTAAGGCGGCGAACAGGAGTTTCTACAATACTCTCCAACTCCAAATCGTCAAAAAATGAACCATATCGTCGTGATAAAGCAGAGACCGCTTCACTTCCCTCAAACTGGATGAGAGCACCCTGCTCATTAACTAGATAAATACGTCGATTAGTACTCGAATAAAATGATCCATTAAGCTGACTTTGAAGGGCACGACAATCAATAGGAATATCTAACCAATCGACAGATTCAGGCGAGGTAACACCTAGAAGTTTATTGATTTTGAATTTAATTTCACTCGCAAGTTTGAGAGATTGCGCATCTACCTTATCTATCGAGCTTTCAATAGATACAACATTATTAAGCATTTCCATGACCATCACCAACTCTATTTAGAGACTTACTCATCAACTCATCAATCGCATCCCTAATTAATCTCGAAGCGTTAGGTTGTGTTTTTAGCCAATTTTTTTGAGTAGTGGTTATTCTGACTTTTATGAGTTCAGTTAGTTGGTGTTGGGGTGCGGGATTACCGCCAAAAGAGGTATTATTCATTATTATTCGTTTTTTTTTGGATTTATAGATTCACTAACGAGAGGTGGTTAGTCCCTCGAATATGGTTAAAATTGAAATCAATTTGTGCCCACAAAAAGAAGGTTAGTAATTTTCTTTCTTTGATGTCAAATGTATATGAAATAAAAATTTAGACAAAAAAATACCCACTCAGGAGCGGGTATCTAAGGTTCAATCTATAATCCCAAGCCAAAAACGAGAGATAGTTGCATATTGTCGAGAACCACCTCAACAACAATCAAAGCAACAATGAAATACTACCAACAAAAATTGGAAAAATAAAATTGAGTGTTTTTTCTCTTGGCGAGGAGGAGGTTACAAAAAATGTAACCGCAAACTCCTATATAATTCACGCATATATAAAACGGGTTACAAAAGTTACGTTGGGTTACAACCGATTATATCGATTTGTAACCGAATAAAATATTAAAAATCAATACTTTAACTAAAAGGGTTACATTTTAGAGCAAAATCCATGACTCTATACATTTACTATTTTTATTACTTTCACTTTTCATTTAATAAGAGTAGGTAGGAAAATGTAACCAAGTGGCTCTAACCCTTGTGCAGTAAGGATTTCATCGGTTACATTTTTTTTCGGAAAAAGTAACCTTTTTATAAGTGTCTGTTTTATATTCTCTTTTCGGTTACAATTTTCACTTAAATGAATGTAACTTTTGTAACCAGTAGGATCTGTTATTGATTATAGAACTAGGATTTTGATGGAAGCGCTTTTGAGTGTACGGAGTCCACTCATAGGGATTTGTACTGTGTTAGTTCCTATCGTCGTAGACTTAGACGATGAGCGATCCTAAAAACACCATAGTTCAGGTGCTAAATGTACCTATCATCACCAGTGTTTAGCGGTTGTGATACCAAAATCACCATAATTCAGGACTGGGTGTCCGACAATCACCAGCCTTAGGCGATGAGCGATCCCAAAATCACCATCGTTCAGGTGCTGGATGTACCTATAATCACCAGTGTATAGCGGTAGCGATCCCAAAATCACCATAGTCAGGTGCTGGATATCCTACAATCACCAGTGTCTAGCGGTTGCTATCCTAAAATCACCATCGTTCAGGTGCTGGATGTACCTATAATCACCAGTGTTTAGCGATAGCGATCCTAAAATCAACATCGTTGAGGTTCTGGATGTGCCTATAATCACCAGTGTTTAGCGGTTGCGATCCCAAAATCACCATAGTTGAGGTGCTAGATGTGCCTATAATCACCAGTGTCTAGCGGTTGCGATCCTAAAATCACCATCGTTCAGGTGCTGGATGTACCTATAATCACCAGTGTTTAGTGATAGCGATCCTAAAATCACCATAGTTCAGGTGCTGGATGTCCGACAATTACCAGCCTTAGGCGATGAGCGATCCCAAAATCACCATAGTTCATGCGCTAGATGTCCTACAATCACCAGCCTTAGGTGGTGAGCGCTCCCAAAATCACCATAGTTGAGGTGCTGGATGTGCCTATAATCACCAGCCTTAGGCAGTGAGCGATCCCAAAATCACCGTAGTTCAGGCACTGGATGTGCCTATAATCACCAATTTTAACGGTAGCGATCCCAGAATCTCCATAGTTCAGGCACTGGATGTACCTATAATCACCAATTTTAACGGTAGCGATCCTAAAATCACCATCGTTCAGGTGCTGGATGTACCTATAATCACCAGTGTATAGCGGTAGCGATCCCAAAATCACCATAGTCAGGTGCTGGATATCCTACAATCACCAGCCTTAGGCGATGAGCGATCCCAAAATCACCATAGTTGAGGTGCTAGATGTGCCTATAATCACCAGTGTCTAGCGGTAGCGATCCTAAAATCACCATCGTTCAGGTGCTGGATGTACCTATAATCACCAGTGTTTAGTGATAGCGATCCTAAAATCACCATAGTTCAGGTGCTGGATGTCCGACAATTACCAGCCTTAGGCGATGAGCGATCCTAAAATCACCATCGTTCAGGTGCTGGATGTACCTATAATCACCAGTGTTTAGTGATAGCGATCCTAAAATCACCATAGTTCAGGGTCTGGATGTCCTATAACCAGCCTTTGGCGATGAGCGATCCTAAAATCACCATAGTTGAGGTGCTGGATGTCCTACAATCACCAGCCTTAGGTGGTGAGCGATCCTAAAAACACCATAGTTCAGGTGCTGGCTCTACTTATAATCACCAGTGTTTAGCGGTTGCGATCCCAAAATCACCATAGTTCAGGTGCTAGATGTACCTATAATCACCAATGTTTAACAGTAGCGCTCCCATAATCGCCATAGTTAACGGGCTGCAATCTCAGAATCTCCAGCGAACTCTCGTCGAAAGAGTCATGGGTATTACATTTAATACTCCGTCGTACCATGCCCTTTAATAGAATAAGAATCTCACTAAGACATCAAAAAATCGCGTGCTAAGTAAAGCTCTTGGTCGAAAAGATTATCTCGCAAGGTATCATAAAAAGCATAACTTTCTACGAAGTTAAACCCTCGGGCTAAATCACGAAACTTCAACAATGGGTAATCATTCGTATACTCCCCTTCCGCCCATAGATGGCTATACATTAAAGAAATATAATTTTGAGACGTTGATTTTTCAGTATGAATACCTCCAAAATCAAACTGCAATGCCTCTGGTTCTAGAAACACGCCCTCATCCAGCGGAACCCAATAGGTTTTCCCACACTCTAAAGTTCGTTGACTCCATTGGTACTGCCCTTTGCTCGGATACAGACACTTCGTTAGGTCTAGTTTGTGAAGTTTCGTCAAAATATCTGACAAAAGCTGATCACCATCTTCTACTTTGATAAGGTTTTTGCTGCAATACATATACACGAATGGCAGATAAAGCCCTTTGCCACCACTTTCAGTCTTTGTGTACTCGTAGGGCAACATCGCAAGCCTTCGCTTTTGACCATTTTTGAAGTGCCAAGTGATATCGACGCAGTTGGCAAACTTAGTCTTGGCATCACTGCAAGGTTCAAACATACGATTCAGAGTAATTGAAGAAATAAAACGATAGAGGTTATTGCGAATTGCCAACCTTTCTGGGTGTAAGTAGTCTTTTCGAACATCATCGGTAAAAATATCAGGTAAGCTTGCTAACTCATCTGCACTTAAAATCACATCAGCGCTGTTAAGGGCATCCAGTCTAGCTTCAAGCTCGTCAATTTTGTTTTCACTATCTCCAATAAGGTCTAAAATCGCGTTCGATCTTTTTGATTTAAAACGAGCTACAAGTTCATCTAGTACTTCTCGTTCTTCTACCAACTCTGTTTCAATTTTTATTTTTTCATTTTCTACAAATGTATTATTAGCCTTATCAGATTCTGCAAGGTAAGCATCCTTACATATTTCCAACGTCAAAAGATCCAGCATGTTTACATTATATACTTCCCTATCATGCTCTCCTTTCATCGCCAAATTACACACGTAGTTAACTCTATTATCACCCTTATCGACGAACACCATCGCCCCGCCGCAAATACCGCACCGAGCAATACCTTTTAGCAATGGTATTTTGCCACTGCTTGTATTCCTTCCTCGTTTTTCGGATTTACACATTTTAAGCTTACGGAATGTGGCTTCATCAATTATGGGAGGATAGTAATTTTCAAAAACATGACTGACACCTTCTATATGAAAGTTTTTTTCCCCAATCAATGAACGATTAGCCCATAACTGACTGATAGCAGTATAATCCCATGTATTCGATTGTTTTACAGTACCCTTTGTTCGTGTTTGCTTGTACTCGAAATTAGCATCAAGGTACTGTTTAATTTTTAAGTCCCCGTAACCCGCAAGTTTCATTTCAACCGCTTTTTTCACACCTTCGGCATTGATATTAAGTGTATTTGTAGGTTGATCTATCCAGAATGGTGAGCGTCCAAGTGCTCCTTGTGGCTTACCTGTATCTTTCCAACGCTTTAAAGCGATCTTCTGTGCAGCAATTATACGCTTCGATTTAGTTTCAGATTCCTCATTTGCTCTCTGCATCGTAATTAACGAACCAATAAGATCTGCGGTCTGATTTTGGCTCTCTGAATCAAACATTTTGCAATCAATATGTGTATAAACACGTACGCCACGATTAATAATGCTAAGAAATTGCTCCATAGCAACGTTAACCGTTTCTCTTGAGAGGCGGTCTAGGGAGAAGACAACAAGGATACTGCCAGACGCTATTTCACCACTTTCAATTCGAGATAAAACAACTCCAAATGCACCATCCTTGTGTTTACCATGATATGCACTTAACCCCTGATCGACGAAATTCTCATCATGAATAGGAAGGTTATGCTCTTGCGACAGGTTTTCGAGGACGCTCCTCTGCTGCTGGGTTTCTAATCCCACACCTTTTGTTTGTTTAGTGGTGCTGACACGAGCGTAATTATAGATTTTAGGGGTAGTTCTCATACTTAAGGGGCTTCACTACAGAATCTAAGCCCTCAACCTTGAGAGCTAAACATAGCTGCATTAAATCACCCAACTCTCCCGAAGGAAACTGTTTTTTATTGGCAAACCACAGTAAGTATTCTTCAGGCAGGTCGATTAACACTCGCCCTGCATATTTCCCAAATGGCATTTGCATTCTAGCGAGTTTAATGAGGTTTTCTTTTTCTAACATAAGTGACAGAGAGTTAAGGTAACTCGTGCAAGGGTAACACTGGTTCTCCCTCCTCACCAGCAAATCGCAGTCACGTTTATTTTGGCGGCCTTGACTCGCTTTGTGCTAGAGTACGCGGCATAAAAAATGAGAACGAGAAAGCAATGAAGTCACCTTGTCGAGCAGCATGTAAAAATAACGCCGGAATATGCTCTGGTTGTCACCGGACGATGGATGAAATCATCCAATGGAAAGACAAAACCGATCTCCAACGAGATGCGATTATCGAACAAATCGCAGGAGAAGATTCAACGCACAGTTGTCCTGAGTGCGGGACTCAAGCCCATTGTGATATCGCCGCAGGCAAAGAGACATGCTGGTGCTTTACTATTGAAACCCGTGATTTACCCAAGCCAAGCGCCAACCAGCTGTGTTTGTGCCGAAAATGTCTAGAAAAAAAGCCAGTCGCGTAATACGACTGGCTTACTGATCATCGTTTTCTGACTGGTGTTTATTTAGCGGTTAAAGCGGACGCTTCAAACTTAATGCCTTCCCACCCTGTCACCATAAAATTACGAATATTCTGGTGATCGCTGTTCTCTGGATGCTGCAATACATCTTCACGATAAAAACGGCCAAAGCAGGCTAGCGTCGCTTCTTTGTCTAGGTTGTTTAGCAAACCGAAAGCGAAGATCTTACACGAACCGTTGTTCTCGCCTGCATTGTTTTGTGTCTCACCATTTACAAAAGCGGTTGGCTCAAACGTATAGTTATCTTCGATCACCGCCATCGTTGCTTCAAATTCGACCTGCTCTGGTGACGCTGCCAATAAATCTAAAAACGATTTTAATTCCATTATTCCTCTATCCCTACTTCATCATATTGATGACACATTAGTTTCATAAAAAGCCAATATAAGAGTCATCAATCATACATATATTCAGAGCCTTACCAAATCAAACGTCATTCAGCGCTCTATCATTCCAGTTGCGGAAATGGACAGCAGCATAAAACCCATGCTGATTGACAACCTATCGGATTGATAAGGAGATATCATGATCACCCCTTTAAAGGCAATCGGTGCACTCGCATTGTCATCACTTGCCATCGCGTGTTCATCACAACCCGAAGATACCGTGGCTTCATTCGCTACACAATGCAAACCTACCACTGCACCCGTTACTGGGGAAACGTCAATTCAAGGTTTAACTTTTATCGGAGCATCCGTTGCTGATGCACCATTCGACACATCGGCAGCTGAAATCGTCAGTTATGACGCCTGTACAGATAAGCTCTATGTGGTTAATGCTCAAGCAAAACGTGTCGATGTAATGTCTATGGATGACAACGGCGTACCAACGCAAAGCGCATTCATTGATCTCAACAGCGCTGGCGAAGCAGCGGGCATTGAAATTGGCGCAGCAAACAGTGTCGCTGTATTCAATGGTTTGGTAGCAGTTGCGATTGAAAACAGTAATAAACAAGCGAATGGTATTGTTGGCTTGTACCGCTCCGACGATTTGTCATTAGTCATGACGTTTCCAACAGGCGCATTGCCAGACATGGTTGGCTTCTCGAAAGATGGCCGATACATCGCAACCGCTAATGAAGGAGAACCAAACAGCGATTACAGCATTGACCCTGAAGGTAGTATCACTTTGATCGATCTGAGCCTTGGTGTTGCTCAAGCAGAAGTGTCACAAATTGGCTTTAACGAATTTGATGATTCACGAAAAGCAGAGCTTCCAAAGAATGTGCGTATTTCGGGGGTAAACGCCACCATCGCACAAGATCTAGAGCCGGAATACCTCACTTTTGCAGATAACGGCAAAATCTATGTCGCGCTACAAGAAAATAACGCCATGGCAATCGTCAATCCAGAGAGCAAATCAGTAGAGCGAATTGTTGGCTTGGGTGAGAAGTCTTGGTCGGGCGCTAAACTCGATGCATCCAACAAAGACAAAATCATTGGGAACTTGAAAAGCTACCCACAACTGGTTGGCTTATTTATGCCTGACACCATCGACAGCTACTCAGTGAATGGGAGTACTTACATCGTATCTGCAAATGAAGGCGACGGGCGTGAGTACGGATTCAAAACCACTCAAGAACTGTGCGACAAAGCTGGCTTTATGTGGGATGAAGACGATTACCTCGGTACAGATGAATATACATCTGAGCAAGGAACCTGTTTAAGCCATATTGATGAAGTGCGCGGTAAGAAGCTGAAAGTGGCAGCAGAACACCCATTGGCAGAGGCACTAAAAGACAACAAACAACTCGCGCGTTTAAAAGTGATTAAGCCGGAACAAACGCTTTCTGCACAAGAGAATGTTCAATCATTTGGCGCGCGTTCATTCTCGATTTGGGATGAAAACGGCAAGTTGGTCTTCGATAGTGGTGACGATTTCGCGACTATCGCGCTGCTGAATGAAGGCAAGAACTTCAACAGCACCAACGATAACAATAATAGTGGGGATGACCGAAGTGATGATAAAGGTATTGAGCCAGAGGCGATTGAAGTAGCACAAATTAACGGTCGTCATTACGCGTTTATCGGCTTGGAGCGTCAAGGCGGTATCATGATTTATGACATCACAGACCCGAAACAAGCGCAGTTTATGCATTACGTAAACCGCCGTGATTACAATCAGCCAGTATGTACAGAAGTCGAAGATGGCGAATGCATGAACGACACATACAATCCAAAAGCAGGCGATTTAGGTCCAGAGTCCATTAATTACTTTACCCGTAACGGTGGTCATTTTATCGTCGTTGGCAATGAGGTATCGGGCACGACATCCGTCTTCCGAATCAATCTATAAAGTAATGTAAAAGTCATTTAGAAACAAAACGCCCGACGTAAGCCGGGCGTTTTTTGTATGAGGTAATGTCCTACTCTGCCGATGCTAGCGCGTCACACTTTGATGCGCAGATAAAATCGTTTTTATGCAGACCTTTGATAGAGTGACTCCACCACGTTACGGTGACCTTACCCCATTCCAACAAAATAGAAGGATGGTGGAACTCATCTTCTGCCAGTTCCGCGATTTTGTTACTGAAAGCCCATGCTTGTTTGAAGTTCTTAAATTTATACACCTTTTCTAGTTGAGGTATGTCTTCTCTTTCAATGATCTGCCAATCAGACAATTGCAGCAGCAGAGATTGTTGTTCTTCTTTGCTTAGTGCAATGGCATCGATACTACAAGCTTCGCATTTTTGTTCATTCAACATGAGCAGGTTCCTTTGGTTCAAAAAGTGGAGGAAGCAGTCCAGCTTCAATCGCTAGATCGGCTTGTTTCAATAAATTTAACTGACTGATTTTAAAAAGTTGAGAAAAGTCGTCAATCACGTAGTACTTCGGTTGCATGATGTCGATACGATAAGGCGTTCTCAGCACAGTTTGTAATTCAAATGGGTCGCGAATTGCTGCATCATTCTCTAATGCGTAGAGGGTTTCGCCAGGAGATGAAAGAATACCACCACCGTAAATTTTGGTTTTGTCCCCTTCTTTCACCAAGCCAAACTCTACGGTAAACCAGTAGAGGCGAGCGAGATAGGCTCTTTGTTTTGGGGTAGCGGCTTGCCCTAGTTGACCATAATGCTCGGTAAATGCAGCAAAGTCTGGGTTGGTTAACATCGCGCAATGACCAAATATTTCGTGGAAGAAATCTGGCTCCTGTAAGTAATCGAACTCATCTCTTGTACGCAAGAATGTGGCGACTGGAAAGCGCTTATTACCGAGTAGATTAAAAAATCGGTCGAAATCAATAAGCGCGGGAACGGGCTCCACTTGCCAACCTGTTGTATCCATCAAGACACGATTAATTTCTGGCAACTGAGGAACGCGGTCTTGAGGTAAATCAAGCAGCGTCAAACCGTGTAAATAAGCCTCACAAGCTCTGTTTTGGATCACACCCATTTGTCGTGTTACCAAATCTCGCCAAATGGCGTCTTCTTCACGGCTCCATTCAACCCTGCCTTCCTGGTTTACGGGTTTAGAAAGATACTGGGTCATGGCTCATCTCCATTAACAAATCCTTTACATTAAGCCTATCTGTAGTCTTAAGAGCTTCCAATCCCTGCGCGATTTTCTCAGCATTATCCTGATGTAACATATTGTTTACAACCCATCGTAACTGCATGATTTTTATGACACGATATAATATCTGGCTTGTTTGACTTTATCGTGTATTCCTCTCACACTAAAACCTGTTATCACTTTGTTATAGAGGGACCTATGCGCGAGAGCAGCAAAGTATGGCAACCGAGCGACAGTCGTATCGAAGAAGCCAACATTACACAGTTTATTGAACACATTAATCGACAAGGAAATACCCTTGAAAGCTTCGCTGATCTGCATCAATGGTCACTCGATCATGTAGAAAAATTTTGGCAGGAAGTTTGGCTATTCTGCGACGTCATTGGCACTCCGGGAGAGACCATAAAAGAGCGATCAGAAAGTCGCTGGCAGCAGCCTGTTGAAAATAGGGATATAAAATGGTTCCCAAACGCGCAAATTAACTACGCCGAAAATTTGCTAACCTACGCGTGTCACCAACCCGATGATCTCGCGATTTGGTTTGAAAATGAACGTGAAGAAAAACAGACCTACACCTGGAAACAATTGTGCGAAGAAGTTTCGAGTGTGCAGCAATGGTTGAAAGAATGTGGAATTAAGCAAGGTGATGTCGTCGCTGGTTATTTACCTCACCTACCTCAAACGGTGATAGCTATGCTAGCAACCACCAGTTTAGGGGCGACCTGGACTTCCACCTCACCTGATTTTGGCGTCGAAAGCGTTTTGGAGCGCTTTGGTCAAGTGAAACCCAAAATCCTGTTTACTTGTGATGGCTATACATTCAATGGCAAAACTTTCGATATGTCTGAGAAAAACCAGCATATTGCGGATCATCTTGATGGTCTTAAACAAGTTTGCCAAATTAGCTACCTTAAACCACACATTTTTGAATGCGATGTCTGCACCCAAGATTGGCAAAACGTCCTGAATCAATACACACCCGAAGCGCTGACTTTTACTCGTGTGAATTTTAACGATCCGCTATTTGTGCTTTATTCTTCAGGCACAACAGGCAAACCGAAATGCATCGTTCATTCCGTCGGCGGAACGGTGCTTAATCACTTGAAAGAGCATCAACTGCATTGCGATATTCAACCGAACGAACGCGTGTTTTATTACACGACCTGCGGTTGGATGATGTGGAACTGGCACGTTTCTTCACTCGCGAGCGGTGCATGTTTGGTGATTTTTGATGGTAGCCCTGTTTACCCCACTCATGATGTGCTCTGGGACCTCGCAGAACGAGCCGAAGTGACGCTGTTTGGAACCTCAGCAAAATACCTAGAGGCGCTGGAAAAAGCATCTTTTTCTCCGCAGAAAAGTGATGCATTTCCAAGTCTGAAAACCATTTGCTCAACGGGCTCTGTTCTGTATCCAGAACAGTTTGATTATGTCTATCAGCACATTAAAGAAGATGTACACCTCGCCTCGATTTCTGGCGGAACAGACATTTGTGGCTGCTTTGTATTAGGCAACCCTATTTCTCCCGTTTATCGGGGAGAGTGCCAATCAGCAGGGTTAGGGGTCGATGTCCGAGTCTTTAACCAACAAGGTAATAGCGTAATGGGAGAGCGCGGCGAGTTGGTTTGTGCCAATTCATTACCCAACTTCCCTGCTGGCTTTTGGAACGACACCGGTGAGAGATATCATCGCGCTTATTGGGATAAATTCGACAATATTTGGCACCACGGCGATGATGTTGAACAGACCAGCGTTGGGGGATACGTGTTTTATGGTCGAAGTGATACCACGTTGAATCCCGGTGGCGTAAGAATCGGCACGGCCGAAATCTATCAGCAAGTGAACTGTATAGACGGTATTCTAGATTCGATCGCAGTAGGAAAAGAAGTCGATCGCAACGAACAAATATGGCTGTTTGTCCAATTAGTCAAAGGGGTAGAGCTCAATGACGAGATGATCGCTTCCATCAAAGCACAGCTAAAGTCTGCATGTTCTCCAAGGCATGTACCTAGTGCGATTTACGCAATAAGCGATATACCTAAGACACGCTCAGGAAAGCTGGTCGAGTTAGCCGTTAAGCAAGTCGTTAACAACCGAAACGTCGAAAATTTAGGCGCAATAGCCAACCCTGAAGTGCTGGAGGAGATACGCAGGATAATCGTCTAAAAATAACCTCCGAAGACTTAGTTGTTCGAGTATGTCCTTGCCTGCACCACGACGACTTGTTTAGAGCAAGTAAAGTTACACATACCCTCAGCAGATAAGAAAAAAGCGAGCTTGTTAGCTCGCTTTTGTCAATTTTTGTTCTTTATTCAGCGGTATTAGCGACGGCCAAGCCCCATTAATACCGACATTGTTTTACCATCAGATGTAATGTCAAAAACGTGTTGCGATTCAACTTCAGTAAAACCCGCTTCTTTCAGTGCACGCTCAGACTTCGCAAGGGTAAAACCGTCTTGTTCACATTCTGCAATCCAATCAAAATGAACAAAATAACCGCCGTGGTTAAGTAGAGAATGCGAGATCGTTAATGACGCGTCTAAGTCTTCCACGAACGCTAAAACTGATGATGCAACCACCAAGTCGAACTGTCCACGAAACGCAGGGTGCTGAGCGACCAAGCCGCGAGATAATGCATCTACCACAGGTTCTACATTGACGAGCTCTTTTTTATCGAGTTCCTCAATCATGGCTTCCGATGCGTCTAATGCTACGATGTCTTTAACCATCGGTGACAATCGTTGACTTAACTGCCCTGTTCCGCATCCAAAATCTAGTACTTTAATGCCATCAAGCTGAGTTAGCTGTTGTAACTGCTCAAACACCGACTGCGCAAATTGCTCTGTTGCTGGATTTGATTCCCAGTTTTTTGCTAAGCCGTCCCAATCTTGTGCCATCGTGGCCTCCATGTTCACTTTTTGTAACCCACATAGATTACCGCAAAACCGTTAAAAGACCATAGACTTATCTAGCGGATTCGCGTTTTTTTCGATAATCTTTCATGGCTTTGGGAGCGCATCTGCATAATACCCAAATTATTTGAATTCATTTATTGGTTGTGTCAAATCATGAACTTAACTCAAGTAGAAGCCTTCTGCACCATCGCTGAGTGTGGTTCTGTTTCTGAAGCGGCAAGGCAACTCGACTGCAATCGTACCAAACTCAGTATGTCGATTAAGGCATTAGAGAAAGATCTCGACGTTGAATTGTTTAACCGAACTGGCAACCAGCTCACCCTCTCTGAAGCTGGGAAAGCCATTTACAAAGATTGCGAACACCTACTTATCATCGCACAACGGGTCAGAAAGACCTGCGCTCAAATCTCGGAAGGGTTTAACGCGGAAGTTTGGGTAGCACGTGACGACTCCTTACCTGATGATCTCTGGCAAGAATTATCTCATACATTGAATAACCGCTTTCCTTCAACAACCTTCAACTTAATCTTGGCATCCAGTGGCGACTTAGCCAACTTGGTCAGTACCCACCAAGTAGATTTTGCTTTCGGCGTTGATTATGAGCGAGTAGACGATCCTCGTATCGTATATAACCCATTAGGCAAGATACGTATGATGTCAGTATGCAGTGTAGCACACCGCCTAAGTAAGATGCGCCGTGTCTCAGACGAAGATCTACGTAGTCAAATGCAAGCACTAATGGTGTACCTAAATGAGAAAGACAACCCTGAACTGCAACCTTTCTCGACTCGATATATTGGTTTTTCGAGTTTTGACTACATGCTGAACACCATCTTAGAAGAAGACGCTTGGGGCGTGCTTCCAGAACCATTAATCCGCCATTACCTTCGTCAGCAGAAGCTCGCCGTTATCAAACACACATACGGATTGACGCAAGAAGACTACTGTATGTTTTCACCTAACGGCCATGCTGAGCATCCTGCAATGACGTGGTTAGCAGATAAATTGAGCGAGTATTTATTTGACTTCTAAACATTTTATCAGTGAGCGTCAATTTTACTGACACCAAAAAACCACAGTAAGCCGTTGTTTTATAAGAGCATAAATAAAAGCGCAATTTTTTAGATTAGTTACTGGTCACTTTGTGGTTGCCTAAATTACCTTATGAGCGAAGAATAGTAAGGTATTAAAATTCAAAGGCATCTTTTATGTGTGACAGGACAAGCAAAAACGAAAACCGTATTCTAACCATTTCAGCCCTTTTGGCATCTGGGTTCGCTGCTGGTGGTATGGTACTTGGCTTGCTTGTAGGCTCAATTGTCATCGTTTTTGACGGTGTTTACTCTTTGGTCAGCTTACTGTTAACTTTATTGTCACTGGCCGCTTCTTACTATATTAACAAGCCTTCAAAATCTGTATTCCCATTTGGAAAAGCGGTCTTAGAACCAATCGTTATTGCGATAAAAGCAGCCGTCATTTTAGTGGTTGTAAGCTTCTCTCTCTACTCTGCGATATCAGCATTGATGTCTGGAGGTCGCGAGGTCGATGCTTCTATTGCGACCTTATTCGGCATCGTGAATGTTATCGGTTGTGGTTACGCTTGGTGGTTTATGGCGAAACGCAGCCGCCGCTTCTCATCAGGCTTGATTGAAGCGGAGAAAAAACAGTGGCAAATGGATACTTTGTTGAGTGTGGCGGTGACCGTAGGATTTATCTCGGCTTGGGCTGTTTCACTAACGCCATTCTCTGAGTATGCGGTATATGCCGACCCCATGATGATGGTTTTAATGGGCTTTTACTTCCTCAAAGTACCGTTCGATATGCTAGTAGGTGCCTTACGTGAACTACTAATGATGGCACCAAGCAAAGAGCTGTGTCAGAGCGTTGGCAAAGATGTTCTTGAGATTGAAAAAGTAACTGAGCATCAATTGAAACTGGCTGGCGTAACGAAGGTTGGCCAAGAGCTACGAGTAAATGTGGACGTACATATTGATGACGACACATTGGAGCTTGATACACTAGAGCACACTCGTAAGCAGCTTATCAAGCGACTGTCGAAGCACAGATTCAAGCTTCAACTACACTTGAACGTCGCTTATTAGAGCGCCACCAAAGAGCCGTTAAAACTCAATAAAAAGCTCCCAATCTCGGGAGCTTTTTTAATTTTTTCGATTTAGTTGCTTCGTATTCGAATACAGCTCGCAAGGGAGATCTGTTCGTTGCTCACTTAAATTCTCCGATCTCGTTGGTAACTTACCCAGCCGCTTCGCGCTTCTCTTTAGTGACTAACCAACACATCAGCGAGCCCACCGTTACCATCACAACGCCCTGCCAAAAGCTATGGCTCAGAGTTACGCCAAGAATAATGGAAGAAAATAAAGCGGAAAAAATGGGCGTGAAGTAAGACAAGGTGGCGAGAAAAACCATATTGCCGCCAACGATCGCGATGTTCCATAAACCATAACCACCAGCCATTAAAGCCGCAGAAGCCACTAAGTACCCCATCGCTTCCCAACTGAATGTCATTGGTGGCTCATCCGTAAACGCATATTTGACCCAAAGCGAAACAGCTGTTGCAATGAAAAACAGGGTAATCGCATTATGTTTAGATTGCTGCCTTTGGGTTAAGTTGCAATAAAAAGCCCATATAACCGCGCCAGCGAAAGCCATAAAATACACCAGAGGGTTACTACTAACATTGGACATGATCTGAGTTATGGATAAGCCATTCTCACCGCTCACAGTCCAAGCAACCCCAACAAACGCCAGCGTAACTGCTGGATAAAGCAACCAGTTTGTTTTTTTATTGCTGCCAAGGACCGCAAATAAAACCGTCAGTGCGGGCCAAAGGTAGTTGACAATCGACACCTCAATTGCCTGCGCGCGCGAGTTGGAATATCCCAAAGATAGAGCGAGAAATATTTCATAACAAACGAACATCGCACCACCAAGCACAAGATACTTGGGAGAAAAGTAAGACAACTTTGGAATACCGACCACGATAAGAAGGAAAACAGAGCTAAGAGAGTACAACATGGCTGCCCCGCCTACAGGACCTAAACTCTCCGTAACCAACCTCGCGATGCCAAGCAGACAACTCCAAGAGAGAATCGCGATACAACCATAAAGTGTGAAACGAAATTGCACTGATTTCATGTGACCTACCACTCACGAATGCCAAAGGAAACGTCAGCTTAACTCAAAAATGATCAGGTTCAACGTACTGTTTTATAAAAATCAGTATAAAAATCATTCTATTAAGCCGTTGGAGTTGATATGAAACATTTTCTGCCCTCTAGTGTTATGCTTACACCCTTTGTTGTGCGCTACTATGATGAAGATGACAACGAGAGTGAAAACGTTAAAACACACTCGGAAACGCATGGTCTAGATAGCGAAGAGCAATCTAAGGAACGTTCAGAGTAAAGGAATCCAAACATGAAAAAAGTCGCAGTCATTTTAAGTGGTTCAGGCGTTTACGACGGTTCTGAGATCCACGAAGCAGTGTTGGCGCTCTACGCCATCGAGAAAGCAGGGGCAACTTGGCACTGCTTTGCACCTAACATTGACCAACTCCATGTCATCAATCACCTAACTGGTGACGAAATGGATGAAACCCGTAACGTCTTGATCGAATCAGCTCGTATCGCACGCGGAAACATTGACGATGTTGCCAAACTTAACGTTGATGAATACGATGCCCTACTGCTTCCAGGTGGATTTGGTGCTGCGAAAAACTTAACCGACTTCGCCGTTTCAGGTGCAGAGTGCTCCATTAACACACACGTAGCTCAAGCTTGTCGCGCGTTTGCTAATGCGAAAAAACCAGCTGGCTATCTATGCATCGCACCAACCATTATCCCGATGATTTATGAGCAAGGCGTGAAAGGAACGGTAGGCAACGATGAGGCAGTCTCAATAGCATTTAATCAAATGGGCGGTGAACACACCACGTGCTCTGTCGAAGACATCGTTTTTGATGAAAAACACCTCGTACTTTCAACCCCTGCTTACATGTTGGCAGAAAATATCTCTCAAGCGGCTTCAGGTATCGAAAAGTTAGTATCAAAGCTGATTAAAATAGCTTAATTATTAGTAGTTATCTTATAAAACACTTCTCTATCCCCATTGATAATTAAGTTATTAATGGGGATTTTTTATACTTTAGTCGAATTTAGAGATATATCCGCGTCAGAAGTCAATTTCTGCCAATCGTTTGCGTCCATAGTTTCATATTTGTTCTACTTTATATCAGTGTTGCACTTATACGCAGTGCAACAAGATCACTGTCACAGTTTTTCTCTTGCAAGTACCTCTAAGTAGGTAAACTTGCTTCAGATCAACTTCAATCTGGAAACGAATGTGCGACAGTAAATGGCAAATTAAGAAAGATTATTAAAAATAACGACGGAGCTATCCAATATGACAAGTGCATTTTTTATCCCTACGGTAAACCTAATGGGCGCTGGTTGTTTGAAAGACGCAGCAGACAGCATCCAATCTCAAGGCTTTAAAAAAGGTTTGATCGTTACGGATAAGATCCTTAACCAAATCGGTGTAGTCAAACAAGTTCAAGACCTTCTCACTGAGCGCGATGTAGCAACCGTTGTGTTTGATGGCACTCAACCAAATCCAACTATCAGCAACGTTAACGACGGCTTAGCACTTCTTACTGATAACGAATGTGACTTCGTTGTCTCTCTAGGTGGTGGTTCACCACACGACTGTGCGAAAGGTATCGCGCTTGTTGCTTCTAGCGGCGGCAAAATCGCAGATTACGAAGGCGTAGACCAGTCTGCAAAACCAATGATGCCACTTATCGCAATCAACACGACGGCAGGTACTGCATCTGAAATGACGCGTTTCTGCATCATCACTGACGAAGAGCGTCACATCAAGATGGCTATCGTTGATAAGCACACAACACCGCTTATCTCGGTAAACGATCCAGAGCTAATGCTAGCTAAACCTGCTTCGCTAACTGCGGCAACAGGTATGGATGCCCTAACTCACGCGATTGAAGCTTACGTATCTATCGCAGCAACACCAATCACTGATGCGGTAGCAATTAAAGCGATTGAGCTTATCCAGGCTTATCTACGCACAGCAGTGAAAAACGGTGAAGATCTAGAAGCTCGTGAACAAATGGCATACGCGCAGTTCATGGCGGGTATGGCATTCAACAACGCGTCTCTAGGTTACGTACACGCAATGGCACACCAGCTAGGTGGTTTCTATGACCTTCCACACGGTGTTTGTAACGCGATTCTTCTACCTCACGTACAGCGTTACAACGCGCAAGTATGTCCTGAGCGTCTACGTGACGTAGCAAAAGCAATGGGCGTAAACGTAGAAGGCATGTCTGCTGAAGCAGGTGCAGCGGCAGCAATCGACGCTATCGTTACTCTAGCGAAAGATGTGGGTATCCCAGCAGGTATCAAAGAGCTTGGTGCGAAACTGGAAGACATCCCAACACTAGCAGACAACGCACTGAAAGACGCTTGTGGTTTCACTAACCCTAAACAAGCAACTCACGAAGAAATTTCTAAGATCTTCGAAGAAGCGATGTAATCTCGCTAACTAAACAGTTCTCTAGCCTTAATTCAATCCCCGATCTCGTATCGGGGATTTTTTACATTCATATACAAGTGAATCTCTGCCAAACATAGTCTTTTAGTGTTAGCTTTTAAGTATTAACACGATTCATATTGGAAGGAACCATGAGAACGATTGCTGCTGCCCTACTCACTTGTTTATCCTTTTCTGCCAACGCTGCCGAATACCGCGCGAACGAGGTGGCGAATGGATTTCAGATCCCTTGGGGGATCGAGTTTTTAGATAACCAACGCGTTATCGTCAATGAAAAGAACGGTACGGTTTCGTTGCTGGATATCACATCAGGCAAACCTCAAAAGCTGTTTAACGTCCCCAATGTGAACACCAGTGGACAAGCTGGTTTATTGGATGTTGCACTCGCACCGAATGCCGATACGCAAAACCCGCAACTCTTCTTTACCTACAGCAAGCGCACGAGTAAAGGCAATACGGTGGCGTTAGCGACGGCGCAATTGCAAAACAATCAACTTGTGGGTTGGAACGATCTCTTTGTTGCTGATGCCATCAGCGACACAGGGCGTCACTACGGCAGTCGACTTTCATTTGTAGACGACAAAGTTTATTTCTCAATCGGTGACCGTGGCGAACGTGATAATGGGCAAGACACTCAAACCCATGCTGGCAGTATTCTGCGCCTTAACCTTGATGGTTCGGTTCCGCAAGACAACCCATTCAAACCTTCCCAAGCTCGTCCTGAGATATGGAGTTACGGGCACCGCAACCCACAAGGTATGTTTTACGACGAAGCAACAAAACAGCTGTGGTCTATTGAACATGGACCACGCGGCGGCGATGAAATTAATCTAATCAAGAAAGGCGCGAACTACGGCTGGGCAAAAGTCTCTCATGGTAAAGAATATTGGGGTCCGTTGGACGTCGGTGAAGCTAAGTCGTTACCGGGAATGGAAGATCCCAAGCTGGTATACGTCCCTTCTATCGCACCCAGTAATATGATTTTGTACCGTGGTGATAAATACCCAGAGTTGGACGGAAAAATCCTCGCCGGTGCCTTGAAGCTGGCGCACATCAACGTGGTTTCTATTGAGAATGGCAAGCTCACCGAATCAAAAAGATTGATGGAGAATCTTGGTGAGCGAGTAAGAGATATAACCATCAGCCCCGATGGTTATATCTACTTTTCTACCGACAGCGGCAAAATCTTTCGTCTTGAGGAAAGGTAATCAAACACTAAAATCGTTAAGACTATTTAATTTGTGACGTACTAGTGATTTATTTTCGTACAATCTAAGCAGAAGAATCTAAACTTAACAATAACCTTTTGTTTTTTAAAACGATAGTTCGGTTAAGTTGTACGAGGTCATTATGATTCCATTCCCTTTACAGCTCGATAAAATTAAAGCCGTGGTGTTTGATTTGGACAACACCTTGGTGAGTTCTGATATGAACTTCGGCGAATTGCGACAACAGCTTGGCTGTCCGCAGAGTGAAGATCTATTGGATTTTGTCGACGCACTTGAGCATCCTCATCATCGAGAGCACGCTCATAACGTGATATTTGATTACGAGATTTCTGATGCTGAGCAGTCTGCTCTAATGATTGGCTGCCATGAATTGCTCGCCCACTTGCATCAAAATGAAATCAAAACCGCTATCGTGACGCGCAACTGCCAAATCGCCACTCAGCGCAAACTAGAGCACAACCAAATCTCAGTAGAACGAGTCATCACTCGTGAATGCTTCCCGCCCAAGCCAGACCCTTTGTCTCTGCAGGTATTGGCGAAAGAGTGGCGTTTGATGCCTGATGAAGTGCTTTATGTCGGCGATTACCTTTACGACTTGCAGGCAGCGTATAACGCGCAGATGCCCTCTTGCCTTGTGCACCATGGGAATCAAGAAACCTTCAATGACTCAGCCTCGTTGGCGCTTAATGAACTCAGCGATTTACTGAGCCATTTCCAATCCTTACCACGCAAATAAAGCGCACACATAAAACACGCAAACAAAAAAAGGGGCACCAGCGTGCCCCTTATGACTTATTCCCGATTGTTTCATGCGTTCCCAAGGATTGCTTGGGTGATGCGCTGCTTAGCCTTGTAGGTAAGCGTTAAGCATCCACATTAATTTTTCTTGCTCACGGATGTAGTCACCCATCAATGCCGCTGTACCTTCGTCATCTGCTTCACCCGCGTTTTGTAGAATCTCACGCTGTTTTAGAAGCAGAACGCTAAAGCCTTGAACCAGACCTTGTACACACTCCTCACCAGAAGTAGCGTTTTGATGTTCTTTAATTTCACTTGCTTCCAAGTAGTTGCTGAATGCGTGCGCTGGCGTGTGACCCAAAGTTAGAATACGCTCTGCAAGCTCATCGATTTTTGTTTGTAGATCAGTGTAGATCTCTTCAAATTTTACGTGCAGTTCGAAGAATTGCGCACCTTTAATGTTCCAGTGGTAACCGCGAGAGTTCATGTACAACACTTGGTAATGCGCTAACAGTTGATTGAGCTGTTGAGCTAGTTGTGCTGATTGTTCGCTGTCTAGACCAATTAGGCTTACTTGTTTGTTCATAATCTTGCTCCTAGAAGGATGATACCAATCGTAGTAACGAACGATTCTCTTACCGGGATTGGTATAAAGTTTAAAAATTCTTTTGCAGTATTTGCTGCCGATGGAGTCATATTACGACTCCGGCTCGGCGAAGAGAATTTGGTTTTAGCTATGATTTAAATAGCCAAATCCAATGAGCAAGCAGACGAATATCGGCGTATCATCCAACAAAAAGCCCCAACCCTTTTTGTGTAAAAAGGATTGGGGCTTTTTTACTATTTGGTTAACGTTCAAAAGTCGATGAAAGATGTAAACCTTATCTACGCCGTTTTGAAAGTTGCCATCTGTTGATTCAGCTCAGTAACTTGCTCTTTTACTTGCAATGATGTCTCTGATGCACGTTGGCTGTTATTCGAAACTTCATCCACTGATTGAGTAATACCGGACATCAATCCAGTGATCGAATTGGTCGCATGAGATTGCTGCTCTGCCGCTGCTGCAAGTTCTGCCATTTGCTCATTCAAGGAACCTATTTGCTCAGTAGTAACAAGCAAACGAGTTACCGCTTTTTCAATGTGCTCAGCGCCCTGCTCCGCAAGTGATTGACTGTGTTCAATCTCCTCTACCACCGAATTGGTCGAGCGTTGAATCGCATTGATGATACCGTTGATTTCTGTCGTCGATTGAGTAGTGCGAGTCGCTAACATACGTACTTCATCCGCCACAACCGCAAAGCCTCGTCCTTGGTCACCCGCACGCGCTGCTTCTATCGCGGCATTCAATGCCAGTAAGTTAGTTTGTTCTGCTAAGCCTTCAATCACCTCTGTAACTCGGCCAATGGCTTCGCTCTCTTTGCTTAACTGCGTCACCTGCGTACTCGCGGTTTCAATGCTGCCGTGCAAACTTTCCATAGTGACTTTGTTTTGCTCTAAAGCATCACGACCTTGTTCAATCTCGCCTTTTGAATCAGAAAGCTTCTGCACTGATTGGTTGGCTTGATCTAGGGTGTTACGCGCGGCTAAAGCGATTTCATCCAATTGGCTTCCCATTTCAACAATGCTGGTCTGTTGCTGTTCTACATTCGATGAAGTGACTTGCGCCGATTCCAACAAAGCCCCCATACTGGTATCCACTTGGTGCGCTTTCTCACTCACCCCTGCCACGATGCTCGCTAACGATTGGTTCATGCGGTTAATCGAATCGGTAAGGTCTGCCAATTCATCTTTCCCAACAACAGTTAACGGAGGCTGAGAAACGTCCCCTGAAGCGATCGTCTTTGCACGCTCCGATAAGTTTTTCACTCGGCGACCAATGGTGTTGCCCATGTATTTTGAAATCGCTACTGCGGCAAACAAAACCAATGCCGCGGCAATCAGCATGGTGGTGAGTACGTTTTTGATCGACTGATTAATGCCCTGTCCACTTTGATCTGCACGACTTTGCTGAGCCAATACGATCGTTTCTAAGCTTTGGTCTAGTGCATCCGCTGCTGGCAACAGTTCATTCGCCATTAACAAGTTTGATTCGTTCCACTCTGGCGATTGACGCAATGCAATTACCTGCTCTGCTAAAGGAAAGTACAGTTGCTGCATTTCTTTAAACAGTGACCACAAAGATTGGTCGTTATCAGTAAGTCTGTCGAGTTTGCTATCGATTTCCGCCACAGATTGATTGTGGTATTTAATCAAGTCGTGGTATTTGTCTAGGTGATCTTGCTGCCCGTATAACAGGAAATCTCGCAGTGCAGACAGTGCATTGGCGAGCGAGGTATAGCTGTCGGCATAAACTTTGAACAGACGTTTTCTGTCTCCACCGAATGGGTTTCCTGACTCTTCGTTGATTAAGCTTTGAAGCTGGTCAAGTGCCACTTCTGCAATGGGTGCCGCTTCGTTAATAAAGAGGTTGTGTGCGGGTAAGTTCTCATCACTGTGGCTAAGTTCAATCAGCTTGTTTAGAGAAACTTTTACCGCGTCCCACTGGCTTTGGATCGCTTGAAAATCCTGTTCAGAGATCAACGCCTGCAACGTTGGAAGCGACTCGTCTGTAGATGCCATGATATTACGCACGTCCTCACTCAGACGTGCGCTCGCCTCTTCATCGCCACCTAGCAACATGTAGGCTCGAATCGAGGACAGCGACGCTTGAACGGACTGTTGGATACCGCGACTGGTGTCGACGGTCGGTAAATCGGATTTAAGTAACGAAGAGGCGTATTGCTCTACGGTAGTGACGTTGCGATACGTGAATACCGCTGATGCCATAAAAAGTACGGCTAGCAGCACAAAACTGAGCTGCAACTTCCCTGATATCGTAAGGTTCATCCATAAACTCCTGACAACGATGAGCCTTAAATATAACGATGTTTACAAAAATGTTAAATACAGGTGTCAAAAGTTACTAAGAAAACCATGTAAACCACTATTTTAAGCCTATAAATAGGGCTTATTCGAAGTATGGTATGCGCTCACTACGTAAAATCAGATAATTAACGTAAGTCGTTTCTAAGCAGTCTTGCTCCCACAACGAAAGAATCCGCTTAGTGGCGAAGTAGTAATCTTTATTACGCAGTAACACGCCCACCGTGCGACTGAGCTGCTCAAAGCGCTGTTGCTCATTAGCAGAGATGTCATTGTCCTCATTTTCAATGATGGGCGCCAATCCATCGGCAAACCAATTGTTCAGAATTTCACGCATCTCAAGTTCTGACTCCGGTACATCGATACTCGACAACTCGCGATGCTGTGGTGGCGGTACTATGTACTTTGACGCTTTTGGTGAACTGACATAACGGTACATGTCGCTCCTCCTTGTAAATGACTCTTATACCCAAGTGACTTCAAGATGCAGGATTCAGAGCGTTGTCATTGATTCGGGGTCAAGGAAAACAACGCAGCGTAATAGTCAGCTCTTTCCAAGTTGTTTGACACAGAAACCGAGTCAATGACACGCTCCCGAAGGGCGAGCTGTCTTGGTTTGTATACTTTGTTGTCGATTCTTGATTTAGACCCACTAGACCTTTAAATCGCCGCCGCGTCTACAAACCAAGCCATTCTCGCTGAACCTAACATCTCGAGGTTACTTGGGTATAAACTAGCTAAGAATACTTTTTTCAATTTCCAAGTTTTTTTCTAGAGCTCATAGAAAGAAGCCCAACAAAAAAGCCATGCAAAGTAGGCTCTGCATGGCTTTGGTTTGGGCAGCAATGACACTGCCCTCGTCTAGGACTGGTTACATTGAGCTTTGATCGAAATCGTTGCCTTGGTCAGTACCCGTTTGAGTATCCGAGTCGAAGCTGCCAGAGTCATCCGTGAAGTCAACACCTTGATCTTGACCTCCTGCACTTGTCCAGTCGCTGCCGCCAGATTCCATACCCGCCATATCTGGTTGCTGATCTTGAGCAGAACCTTGCATGGTGTATTGATCATCGACTTCAACTTCAACTGTGCCACTCGCACCTTCTACTGCGCTGCCCAATTCGTCGTAACCTTGGAATTGGATTTCGCTCGTACCTTCGTAACCTTCTGGTAGGTCAACTGATACTGGTTGGTTGAGGTTGCCACTTAATGTGAAGCTACCATCGCCATTATCCAGTGCGTTGCTTACCGATGCACCATCAGGTAGACCGGACATTTCTGCATAATCCACCGATTCGTTACCACTGACCTCATCTGGAACCGAGATAGAAATAGTATCGCCTGGTGCTGCAGTCACATCAGCTGCGCTCTCCTCTTCACTGTCTGCACCGTTTGCTGCTTGCTCTTCAGGCTGTTGCGCTTCGCCAACTTGCTGCTCTGCTGATGCTTGAGCAGTTTGGATTTGTGGCTCGTCGCTTTGCGCTGAATCGTCCGCAACTTGGATGCTCAGATTCTGAGTCAATACTTCACCATTGTCGTTGACCTGAACATCCATAGCCAAATTGCCATCGAAGTCATCGTTCGGCCAGTATGTCCACTCTTCATCACCTGATTTCGCAAAGAAACCAGCATCGTTTGCATCGGCGACATCCAACACTTCTGCAGAAGGGCTAATGCCAAGTTCATCAATCAACTGCGCTTCCGTTAGTGTTAGTGAACCATCATCAGCCAGTGCGTAGCCTTCGCTGGTTGTGGTTTCACCTTCACCTTGGATGTCGACATTGAAGAAGCTCTCAATGCGGTTTTCACCGTCAGTTGCAATGAAGCCAACTTGAACATCTCCGGTGTAGCCTTCTGCTGGTGTGAATTGGTAGTTACCTTGGTTATCGGTCTCTATCACACCTTGACCTTCCATTAGGCTCACTGACTCAATGCTCAAGCTGTCGCCTTCTGCATCGCTCAAGGTCGATAGCATGTCATCATTGGTGAACGACAAGGTGCCATCCGCTGCCATTTCTGTGGTAGAAATGCTGTCGATTTCTGGTGAAGCATTCTCTTGTGGTGCGTCTTCTTTCACGACCACGCCTGTTTGCTCATCATGAAGCACACCGTCTTTATCAATCACGTAAGCGATATCCGCTTCACCCGTAAAGCCTGGTGCTGGATTGAATGTCCATGTGCCATCACCGTTATCGACAATTTCACCTTGGCTGCGATCAGCTAGGTGAACGAATTTCACTTCATCACCCGCGTCAGCGTCCACATTCTCTGCCAATCCGATTAGGTCATCTGCGGTTAGTACAACTGGCTCACCCGCTAAGGTTTCGAAGTCACCTGAATCGATGCCATCTTCGAACTCTTCTGGCTCGTCACCATAATCCACCGTTGTTGCGGTCACGGTTACGAAGAACTCGCCATTAAAGTCAGCCGGAGGCGTCATTTGCAGGTCTGAGATATCCCACTCGTTCAAGTCGATGTATTGACCCGGTTCCGTGATGGTAACGGTGTTCACACCATCCGTAACTTCGAAGCCAACAGGGAAACCAGTCATCACTAGGTTACTTAGCGTTTCTGAATCGTCGATCAGACCGACATTCAAGCCTAGGTGACCTGTTTCGTCCTCACCGAAGACTAACGGACCATCATGGTCGGTTGTGATGACTGCGCCATCGGCAACAGGGCGAACAAACACTGGTACATCAAGTACCGTCTCAAACTCACCGTCACTTACCACAACTTGCAAGTCAGAAACCCCTGCAAAATCGCCAGTCGGTGTGAATGTCCAAGTACCGTCACCGTTGTCCGTTACCTCACCACCATATTCACCTTCTGCGGTGATAATGCGTGATACGACTAGGTTTTCAGTGTCGATATCGCCGAACAAGTTCATCAAGTCGCCAGCGTCGAAGGTGAATGCGCCATCCTCGTCGGTTGCCATAAAGGCATTACCCACATTGAATGGAGCATCGTTGACTGGGATGACATCCACATTCAACGAGCCTTCAACCACTTCTTCACCATCCGTCGCGGTGTAGCCCAGTTCCACCAAACCATTGAAGTCTTGAGTGGTCACCAAGTGGTACATACCATCTGGCTGCTGGGTTAATGTCGCGTTTGCAGGAGCACGAACCGTGATGCTTTCTACGCTGATTTCGTCACCATCAAGATCCGTAACTTGATCAGCGATGTAAGCTGGGTCAATCACCATGACCACATCTTCTTCGCCTTGCATCTGGATGGTTGGCGCTTCTGGTGCATCGTTAACCGCTTCGACGTTTAGATTGCCTTCAACCGGCGTAACTAAATCACCATCGCTGACGCCGAACGACATTGGCACATCACCATTGAAGTTCTCAGCCGGAGTGAATGACCAAGTACCATCACCGTTGTCTAGCAAGTCACCGTATTGCTCATCAATCACTAGGTCGACAGCAGACAGTTCATCGTAGGTGTTGTCGATGTCTGTCGCGTTAGCAAGCAACATGTCCTGCGTAATAAGAATGGTGGTATCTTCGGTGCCAGCAATATTCACTGGCGTTGATTGCGGCGCATCGTTAATTGGGTTCACCGTTAGGTCGACGCCCACTTCCACGCTCGCACCATCGTTATCAATCAAGTCGAAACTTAGGTCGATATCGCCATTGAAGTTCGCGTCAGGCGTAATCGTAAAGCTACCATCTTGGTTCTCAACAACGGTTGCATTGGCTACCGCGGTTAAGTTCACCGCTTCTAGATTATCGCTGTCGACGTCACCCGCTTGAGCCAGTAACTGCTCTTGACTCAATGTGATTGAACCGCCTTCATCGACGCTGTAAGCCAAGTCGCCAGATACCGGAGCATCGTTGACTGGCAATACATCAATGTTCGCGTTGGTTGTCGCAGTTGCACCGTCTTCATCAGCGACGACTACGTCTAGGCTTACGCCACCGTTGAAGTTTTCATTTGGTGCGAAGCTGTAAGTGCCATCGTCATTCGCCGTTAGAATGCCGTCACTACCACTGTAAGAGACGCTTTCTAGGCTCACGTCACCTTCCACATCACTTGATTGCGCTAGCAGTTGCTCTTCCGTGAAGATAATGACTTCGTCTTCATTGACAGAGTAACTTGTCGCACCTGCGATTGGCGGATCGTTCACCTCAAGTACCGTAATACCTGCGGTGGTTGAATCCGTCGCACCGTCTTCATCGACAACCACAACGTCAAGGCTCACTTCACCATTGAAGTTCTCGTTTGGAGAGAAGGTGTACGTACCATCACCATTGTCTTGGAAGACGCCATCGTTGCCACTGTAAGTCACACTACTGATGTCTACGTCGCCTTCAATATCCGACGAATTAGCCAGTAGTTGCTCGTCACTGATGGTGATCGAGTTGTCTTCATGTACGGTGTAAGACGTGCTGCCCGCCACAGGTGGATCGTTCTCCGGCGTCACACTCACATCAATGTTGGCAGAGGTCGTATCCGTACCGTCTGACACATCGAAAGTGAAGTTCACATCACCATTGAAGTTCTCGTTTGGAGCAAAGCTGTAGGTCCCATCACCGTTATCGGTTAGGACACCATCAGCGCCAGTGTAAGTGACACCTTCTACCGATAGGTCATCACCATCGATATCCGTTGCGCCATCAAGCAGATCTTGGTCAGTGAAGGTCAACACACCATCTTCACCAATGGTGAACGCTTGATCTTCCGGCTGCGGCAAGTCATTGACTGGGTTAACCGTTAGGTCAGCCGTTGCAACGATAGTATCGCTGCCATCATTGATATCGAACGTGATATCAATGTCGCCATTGAAGTTCGCGTCAGGCGTGATAGTAAAGCTACCATCGTCATTAGCCGTAACCGTCGCATCACCGTCAACCACTAGGTTGGAAGCGGTTAGTGCATCACCTTCTACATCCGTTGCTTGTGCCAACAATTGTTCTTGGCTTAGCGTGATTGAGTTGTCTTCGTCGACACTGTAAGCCAAGTCACCCGATACCGGAGCATCATTGATTGGCAGAACATCAATGTTTGCCGTCGTCGAAGCGGTCGCACCATCTTCGTCCACGACTACAACATCAAGATTCACTTCACCATTGAAATTTTGGTTTGGTGCAAAGCTGAACGTACCATCACCATTGTCGGTAAAGATACCTTCGCTGCCACTGTAGCTCACGCTATCTAGTACTACCTCACCTTCAATATCGGAAGAGTTTGCCAACAACTGTTCTGCGCTGATGGTGATAACTTCATCTTCATCAATGGTGTAACTGGTTGTGCCTGCGATTGGTGGATCGTTCACCTCAAGAACGGTAATACCCGCTGTTGTTGTATCAACCGCGCCGTCCTCGTCAACCACGACAACATCAAGGCTAACATCGCCTGTAAAGTTTTCGTTTGGAGAGAAGGTGTAAGTACCATCGCCATTAATTTCTAGCACACCGTCGTTACCGCTGTAACTCACGCTGCTGATCGCAACATCACCCTCGATATCAGACGAATTAGCCAGTAGTTGCTCGTCACTGATGGTGATCGAGTTATCTTCATGCACTGTGTAAGACGTGCTGCCTGCCACTGGTGGATCATTCTCTGGCGTCACACTCACATCGATATTCGCGGTCACGGTGTCCGTGCCATCGGAAACATCGAAGGTAAAGTTTACGTCGCCATTGAAGTTCTCGTTTGGTGCGAAGCTGTACGTGCCATCGCCATTGTCGGTTAGGACACCGTCTGCACCTGTGTAAGTCACGCCTTCAACGGTTAGGTTGTCACCTTCTACATCCGTCGCGCCTGTTAATAGGTCTGCATCTGTGAAGGTAAGAATACCATCCTCACCCACGGTGAACGCTTGATCTTGTGGCTCTGGAGCATCATTGACTGGTGTTACTGTTAAGTCGAGGCCAGCAGCAACCACTTCTTCCCCGTCAGTCACATCGTAGGTGAACTCGATGTCACCGTAGAAGTTCTCGCTCGGAGTAATGGTGAAGCTGCCATCCTCATTCATTTCAACCGTTGCATTTTCATCATTGGTGCTCAGGTTGATTGCACTTAAGTCATCGCCATCGATATCAACAGCGTGCTCCAGTAACTGCTCTTGAGTTAGCGTAATGCTATTGTCTTCGGCAGTGACTGCGCTGATATCACCCGTCACTTCTGGTGCATCATTGGTTGGCGAGATATGAATCGTCACATCTTGCGTTGCTGTTGCCGTGGTTCCGGTATCCACATCTGTAGAGGTTGCATTCACGGTTAGCGTCACATCGCCATTGAAGTCCGCAGAAGGAATAAACTCTAGCCCTTCTAGCTCGCCCGGTTGTAGTGACCAAGTGCCGTCACCATTATCGACACCCGCTGATAGCGCGCTGCCTTCTGGCACATCTTCAATCAAGATAGAGAGGTTTTCTGAACCATCGGTATCGGTTAACGCTGCATCGATATCAAGCGGCACTGGTGTATCTTCGGTGCCAATGATTTGGTAATCCGCGTCCGCTACCGTGATTTCAATGTTGTCGATGCCGAATGACTCGTCAGGAATACTTTGGTTTAGCGTAGAACCAAAGCCTAACTGAAGCTGACCGTCTTCCACCGGAACGGTTAAGTTCACTTGGTGTGCTTGGTCGTTCCAACCACTGAAGCCTTCACGTTGAGAGGCTCCGTGGATCACTTCACCCACTTCATTACCATCTGAGTCGTAAAGCGTTGTCGTACCATCTTGAGTACGGAACGCGGAGTTCTCCAAGGTGGTTAGCTGTTCGCCGCCGACAAAGATTTGGAACGACTCGCCATCCCAAGAATCGATTTCGTAGAAGCTAAACGAGATATTCACTTCATTGACATCGCTTGGGATATCGTAGGTTTTGCTGACCGCTTCATCACCGCCAGTGCCACCAATACGACCCAGCATGTCGCCTGTTTCGAAACCTTGTGAACTTTCAGTATTCGCGTTCCAACCGTTCGAGCCAGACTCGAAGTTATCAGAGGCAATTACCAAGTCCGAAGCAATCGACAACTCTGGCATATCAACCACAGATTGAACATCAATGTTCGCTTCTGCAGGAACCGTTACGGTGCCATCGTTGACATCAAACGTCACGTTGACGTTGCCATCGAAGTTTTCATTCGGAGCGAAGGTGTACGTGCCGTCACCGTTATCAACCAAAGTACCGCTGTCAGAAGCAACGTTTTCAACCGTTAGGTTATCACCATCGATATCACCTGCATTTTGCAGCAGTTGCTCTTCGGTGAAGGTGAAGCTGGTGTCTTCTTGCGTAACAAACTGTGGCTGACCAACCGTTGGCAAGTCATTCACTGGGTTCACAGTCAGATCGGCAGTGGCTTGAATGGTCGCATCGCCGTCTGTAATGTCGAAGCTCAGATCAATGTCGCCATTGAAGTCCGCATCCGGTGTGATAGTGAAGCTGCCGTCATTATTCGCAACAACGGTCGCATTGCCGTCAACAGTGAGGTTGGATGCAGTTAGGTCATCGCCATCCACGTCGCCGGCTTGAGCAAGAAGCTGCTCTTGGCTTAGCGTGATAGAACCGTCTTCATCCACGCTGTATGCCAAATCACCTGATACTGGCGCATCATTGATTGGCAATACATCGATGCTTGCATTGGTTGACGCAGTTGCACCGTCTTCATCAACAACGACAACATTTAGGCTAACATCACCGTTGAAGTTTTCGTTTGGTGCGAAGCTGAATGTACCGTCGCCGTTGTCAGTAAAGATACCGTCGGAGCCGCTGTAGCTGACGCTATCAATCGCGACATCACCTTCAACGTCAGAAGCATTCGCCAATAGCTGCTCAGAGCTAATGGTGATGACTTCATCTTCGTTAACGGAGTAGCTGGTCGCGCCTGCGATTGGTGGGTCGTTCACCTCAAGAACAGTAATGTCAGCGGTGGTTGAGTCCGTCGCACCGTCTTCATCTACCACGACAACATCTAGGCTCACTTCACCATTGAAGTTCTCGTTTGGCGAGAAGGTGTACGTACCGTCACCATTGTCTTGGAACACACCATCTGTGCCGCTGTAGCTAACGCTATCAACTGCGACATCTCCTTCGACGTCTGATGAATTCGCCAGTAACTGCTCGTCACTAATGGTGATCGAGTTGTCTTCATGCACTGTGTAAGAGGTGCTGCCCGCAACCGGTGGATCGTTCTCAGGTGTGACTGTCACATCGATATTCGCGGTCACGGTATCCGTACCATCGGAAACATCGAAGGTAAAACTCACGTCGCCATTGAAGTTTTCGTTTGGAGCGAAGCTGTAAGTGCCGTCACCGTTGTCGGTTAGGACACCATCTGCGCCAGTGTAGCTCACACCTTCAACCGATAGGTCATCACCATCGATGTCCGTTGCACCATCCAACAGGTCTTGATCCGTGAAGGTCAACACGCCATCTTCACCAATGGTGAACGCTTGATCTTCTGGCTGCGGCAAATCATTAACTGGGTTAACAGTAAGGTCCGCCGTTGCAACAATAGTGTCGCTGCCATCATTGATGTCGAACGTGATATCAATGTCGCCATTGAAGTTCGCATCTGGCGTGATAGTGAAGCTACCATCGTCGTTTGCCGTAACCGTTGCATCACCGTCAACCACTAAGTTAGTCGCGGTTAGCGCGTCCCCTTCTACATCCGATGCTTGAGCAAGAAGCTGCTCTTGGCTAAGCGTAATTGAATTGTCTTCATCGACACTGTAAGCCAAGTTGCCCGATACTGGCGCATCGTTGATTGGCAATACATCGATGTTTGCATTAGTTGACGCAGTTGCACCGTCTTCATCAACAACCACAACATCTAGGCTAACATCGCCATCAAAGTTGGCGTTTGGTGCGAAGCTGAATGTGCCGTCACCGTTATCGGTAAAGATACCGTCGGAGCCGCTGTAGCTGACGCTATCAATCGCAACTTCACCTTCAACGTCAGAAGCATTTGCCAATAGCTGTTCAGAGCTAATGGTGATAACTTCGTCTTCGTTCACTGAGTAGCTGGTCGCGCCTGCAATTGGTGGATCGTTCACCTCAAGTACTGTAATACCTGCGGTAGTCGAATCCGTCGCACCATCTTCATCGACCACGACAACATCTAGGCTCACTTCGCCATTGAAGTTCTCGTTTGGCGAGAAGGTGTACGTACCGTCACCATTGTCTTGGAACACACCATCTGTGCCGCTGTAGCTAACGCTATCAACCGCGACATCTCCTTCGACGTCTGATGAATTCGCCAGTAACTGCTCGTCACTGATGGTGATCGAGTTGTCTTCATGCACTGTGTAAGACGTGCTGCCTGCCACCGGTGGATCGTTCTCTGGAGTGACTGTCACATCGATATTCGCGGTCACGGTATCCGTGCCGTCAGAAACATCGAAGGTAAAGTTCACGTCGCCATTGAAGTTCTCGTTTGGCGCGAAGCTGTAAGTGCCATCGCCATTGTCAGTTAGGACACCATCTGCGCCTGTGTAAGTGACGCCTTCAATCGAGAGGTCATCGCCATCGATGTCCGTTGCACCATCCAATAGGTCTTGATCAGTGAAGGTCAACACGCCATCTTCACCAATGGTGAACGCTTGATCTTCTGGCTGCGGCAAATCATTAACTGGGTTAACGGTTAGGTCCGCTGTTGCAACAATAGTATCGCTGCCGTCGTTGATATCGAACGTGATATCAATGTCGCCATTAAAGTTCGCATCTGGCGTGATAGTGAAGCTACCATCGTCGTTTGCCGTAACCGTTGCATCGCCATCAACCACTAGATTAGATGCGGTTAATGCGTCGCCTTCTACATCCGATGCTTGAGCAAGAAGCTGCTCTTGACTCAACGTGATTGAGTTGTCTTCGTCGACGCTGTAAGCCAAGTTGCCCGATACTGGTGCATCATTGATTGGTAAGACATCGACTGTGATGTAAGTATCGACCTCTGCACCGTCTTCATCACGAATGGTCACATCCAACTGCACTTGACCATTGAAGTTTTCATTCGGTGCAAAGCTACAAGTACCATCGCCGTTTACTGAGAAGATACCATCTGGACCGTCGTAGCTGATGCCTACTAGCTCAACATCCCCTTCAACATCCGAAGCATTCAGTAGCACTTGCGATTCACTAAAGGTTAGAACTTGGTCTTCATCGATAGTGTATGCAGTAGGACCTGCGATTGGTGGGTCATTTACCTCAATCACAGTAATGCCAGCAGTGGTAGAGTCCGTTGCACCTTCTTCATCGACAACGACAACATCTAGGCTCACCTCGCCACTGAAGTTCTCGTTTGGTGAGAAGGTGTAAGTACCATCACCGTTGATTTCCAGGACACCATCGTTACCGCTGTAGCTCACGCTATCAATCAACACATCGCCTTCAATATCCGATGAGTTCGCTAATAGCTGCTCGTCACTGATGGTAATCGAATTGTCTTCATGAACGGTGTAAGCCGTACTGCCTGCCACCGGTGGATCGTTCTCTGGCGTAACTGTTACATCGATATTTGCCGTCACGGTATCCGTGCCATCGGAAACATCGAAAGTGAAGTTCACGTCGCCATTGAAGTTCTCGTTTGGTGCGAAACTGTAGGTGCCATCACCATTGTCAGTAAGAACACCGTCTGCGCCTGTGTAAGTGACGCCCTCAACAGATAGGTCATCCCCTTCAATGTCGGTAGCGCCTGTTAGCAGATCCGCATCAGTAAAGGTCAGCACACCATCTTCACCAACAGTGAACGCTTGATCTTGTGGTTCAGGCGCATCATTAACTGGTGACACCAATAACTCAAGGTTGGTTGAGACAACATCATCGCCGTCAGACACATCGAACGTAAAGGTGATATAACCATTAAAGTCCGCATCTGGCGTTAAGGTGTAAGTACCGTCGCCATTGTCTGTAATGGTGATGTTTTCATCATCCGTTGCCAAGTTCAGTGCTGTCAGTTGGTCTCCATCCAAGTCACGCGCATTAGCGAGTAAATCTTCTTGCGTAATTAGGATCGAACCATCTTCTTCAACCATCGCTGAAACAGGCAATGCTTCAGGCGCATGTTCAATGTGGGCACCTGTTGCATTGACGTAGATGGTTTGAGAAACGGTTTCAGAATCATTATTTGATAGCTCTGTTGCCGTTGCCGTTACATTGATTTCTAGCTGTTGGTTAAAGTCTTCTGGCAATTGAATCTGTAGCTCTTGTTCAATTGCTGTGGTTGGAAGCGTTACAGAACCATCTGGACCGACTGTCACTTCACCGCTGTAGATCTGGCTGTTCACTTCACCGACATCAATGGTGAAGTTGAAGTCGGTGTAATCGGCATCGCCGCCACCGTAGAGATCTTCAAAGCCGTAAACCAGTTCACCGTCTTCGTTCACAGTAGTTCGGGTATGTTCAATACCATCTTGGTTCAGCTCTGAGCTTGAACCACCATGGAAGACAGCATCACCGAATTGGCTTTGAATCACGGTTTCAGAACCATCAGCGCCAACAAACACGAGTTGTGGGTCAACTGTATCCATGTTCGCAGGAGAGCCATCTGCTGCACGGAACTCGTACTGACCATCTTGCATGGACGCAAAGTCATTGAAGTTATGACCGTTAGGAATCAAGAATAGGTTGAAGCTTTCCCCTTCCGAGATTTGGAAGCTGAACTGATCTTGTCCCGGAACGAGGTCACCGCCGCCGCCAACTTGAGAGGCGTTTTCGTACACCACTTCAACGCCCGTGATGTTGCCATCTTCATCGACTTTGTAGTAACCCGCTGTATTTTGGTAACCCGCGGTTTCACCTTCAAACGTAACCGTGATTTCAGTATCGTTGAAACTGGTGATACCGTTGTCTTGATCGTTAAGTACCCCTTCGTTGTCGTAGCTGATCACCGAACCTTCAGGAACACCATCAACGGTCACAGTCAGCGTTTCTGACAAGTCTTGGTCAACCAATGCTGCGGCGATGTTCACTTCAACAATACCGCCTGGCTCAACCAAGATCGCTTGGTCATCCACGTTTCGACCATCGCCATCAGTGATGACTAGGTCTGGCGCATCTGCCACGGCTTCGATATGGACATTAATGTCTTGCTCAACTTCATCAGTACCGTCAGAAACCGTAAAGCTGAACTGCAAGTCACCACTGAAGTGCTCTTCTGGTACGAAGCTAAATGTACCGTCACCGTTGTCCGTTACAGTACCCTCATCACCCGAGTAGTTAATGCTGGTAACGGTGAGGTCATCACCATCAATATCAATCGCGCCACTTAGAAGATCTTCTTGCGTGAACAGGATGCTGCCATCCTCTTCAATGTGGTACATGCCAGGCGCAACAATTGGAATGTCATTGACTGGGTTCACCGTCAACGTCATTTCATTGGCAACACTCAATTCACCGTCGCTTACTTCATAAGTAAACTCTATGTCTCCATTGAAGTGCTGTGAAGGCGTAACGGTAAAGGTGCCGTCACCGTTATCCACGATAGAGGCATTCGGATCATTGGTTTCTAGTGCCGTTGCGTATAGGTCATCACCATCTTGATCGCTGGCGTTTTCAAGCAGCATTTCTTGTGTCACGAGGATAGAACCATCCTCGTCCACGTCTGCCACGATTGGTGCTGCTTCTGGTGCGTCGTTGACGAACTCAACTTTCAAGTCGATGTTTGCCGCCACCACATCGGTGCCATCACTCACATCAAACGTGAGGTCAACATTACCAAAGAAGCCCTGCTCTGGCGTTAACGTGTAGGTGCCATCGCCATTGTCTGTCACTTGAACCGTATCGCTTGAGCTCGTCACGTTCACAACAGATAAGTCATCGCCTTCGATGTCCGTCGCTTGAGCCAGCAGCTCTGCTTCAGTAATCGTGATGGCTTCACCGTCTTCTGTGGTGAAGGACAAATCAGGTACATCTGGCAGGTCGTTCACTGGGTTAACAGTGAGGTTTAGATCCGCGGCGACGGTTTCGATCGCGTCAGTTACGTCATAAGTAAATTCGATTTCACCAAAGAAGTTTTCACTAGGCGTAATCGTGAAGCTACCATCAGCGTTCTCAACGATGGTTGCATTAGGATCGTTGGTCGACAGGTTCACCGCTTCAAGGTTGTCACCATCCACGTCCGTCGCGTTCGCTAACAAGTCTTCTTGAGTGATGGTAATTGAGCCATCTTCATCAACGACCGCATCAACAGGACCGCTGACCTCTGGACCTTCGTTGACGATCTCAACATCGATCTTCGCAGTGCTTGGTGCACTTGCTTGACCGTCGCTGATATCGAAGGTCAGGTTCACTTCACCGTAGAAGTTCGAAGTTGGCTCGAAGGTAAAGGTGTTGTCGCCGTTGTCTGTCAACGTACCTTGTGACTGGTCAACAAGCAGTAGATTCTCGATATGAAGAATGTCGCCATCCACATCGGTCGCACCTGATAACAGGTCTTTTGCTTCGATGATGATGGTGCCGTTTTCTAGCATTTGAGTATGCAGCGGTGCACCAGGAACTGGCACATCGTTGACCGGAATAACGGTCAGATCTAGATGGGTATCGACTTCATCGGTGCCATCGAAGACTTTGTAATCGATATCGACTTCACCATTGAAGTTTTCATTCGGCATAAAGGTGTAAGTGCCGTCGCCATTGTCGACAAGCTCACCGTTATCACCGCTGTAAGAGATATCAGAGATAGACAGCGCATCGCCTTCCACATCACTTGCATTGGCAAGCAGATCGTCCGCGCTAAACGTAATGCCCACATCCTCATCAGTCGACAACACAATCGGACCAGAAACGATTGGCGCATCGTTTACTGCTTCGAAGTTGATGTTGATGATGTTGTCGTCAGTGAGTTCACCATCCGTAACTTGGTAACCCAGCTCAATCTCACCGTAGAAGTTCTCATCTGGTGTGACTGTCCATGTACCATCGCCGTTGTCAGTTAACGTAGCGTGCTCCGCGTTATCCCCCACCAGCTCTAGGTTTTGAATATCAAGAACATCGCTATCGATATCACTCGCTTGTGCGAGAAGCTGCTCTTCTGTGATAACCACAGAGGCAAACTGCGTAGAACCTTCGGTATCGATGGTCACATTTGGCAAGTCAGCGGTCAGTTCGATTTCACTGTCACCTTCTCGGATATTCAGTTCTACCGTCTCCGTGATTTCCGTGCCGTCCACGCCAATAGATGTGAACACTGCTTCATCATGACAAGTTTGCGATACCGTCATGTTTTGAACCACGTAAGTACCGTTACCTTGAATTGTTCCTAGCTCAAAGTAAGACACTGGCTCGTTCACCGTTAGGGTGTAATCCGTCTCATAGCTACCACGATCTTCTTTGTGGTAAGTCATCGAGTCGATCAAGTCACCATCGGAGTTGAATGCACGAATTTCGACTTCGGTAAAGTGGCGAGACTCTTCCATAAACCAGCCACCTAGACCGTCTAGGTGGAAGCTGATTTCGTTGATGTCTTGACCTTCAACGCTCACAGTCAGTTTTTCATCACCACTCAAGCCTTGACGGTCAGTATCACCAATACCGTGACCGATGTGTGTTTTACCATTCCACGCACCGAGTGGGTCATCATTACTTTGAACGGTAACTTTCAAATCACCATCAACAAACTCACGTGTGTAAGGGTCAACAGCAGTACCCCAATCATCGAGGCTAGCGTTGTCATCAAAGGTACCAATTTGACTCGTGTGCGTACCGTTTGCCAATGCGTCATCATTTGGAATGAAGCGCACTTCCGTATCTGCAGGCACCTCCTGCCCGACTTCTAGCTGTACCCATTCGTCATTTAGATTTGCTTCAATGATGCCGTTTTCAGGGGCTTGGTCGAGACGTAACGCAGGCTCTTCACGCAGAGAAACACCCACGGTTTGATCTTCTTCTGCTTGAATAAAGATCTCGTCGCCCGCTTCTGGCGCATCGTTGACAGGATTAACGGTCAGATCCAACGTGGTCAGAACATCATTTTCGCCATCGCTGATGTTGTAAGTGAAGTCCAACTCACCGTTAAAGTTTTCCGTATGCGTAATGGTGAAAGAACCATCATCGTTGGCTACGATCGTCGCATCTGGGTCATTGGTTTGTAGATTGCTGGCAACAAGGTCATCACCTTCAATGTCTGTCGCATTCGCAAGCAACTGTTCTTGCGTGATGGTGATGGCATTATCTTCATCCACTTCAGCTTGAATGCCTGACGTTTCTGGTGCGTCATTCATCGCGATAACATCGATGCCTGCGGTTGTTGTATCCGTTGCACCATCTTGGTCAATAACCGTAACGTCGAGCGAAATGTTACCGTCAAAGTTCTCATTTGGCGTAAAGGTATATGTGCCGTCGCCATTGTCCACGAAGCTACCGTCGTTACCAGAGTAGCTAACATTCGCCAAGGCTACGTCGCCTTCCACATCAGAAGAGTTGGCTAACAACTGCTCGTCACTAATGGTGATTTGACCATCTTCTTGAACCGTGTAAGACGTAGAACCTGCCACCGGTGGATCGTTCACTGGTGTCACGCTGACATCAATGAATGCTGGTGTTGAACCTGTGCCGTCAGACACATCGAATGTGAACTGAACATCACCGTTGAAGTTCTCATTCGGCGCGAAGCTGTAAGTGCCATCACCATTATCGGTAAGCACGCCGTCCGCACCTGTGTAGAGAACATTTTCGATAGACAGATCATCGCCGTCAATATCCGATGCGCCTTCCAATAGGTCTGCATCCGTGAAAAGCAAGGTGCCGTCTTCTTCTACCGTGAACTGTTGATCTTGCGCTTGTGGCAAGTCATTCACAGGATTAACCGTAATATCCAGACCAACTTGTACCGAGCCGCCATCGTTATCAATGATATCGAAGGTCAGATCTAGGTCACCGTTGTAGTTTTCATCCGGTGTGATGGTGTAGCTGCCATCATCGTTGTATTGAATCGTCGCGTTGTCATCTGTCGATAGATTGATGGCTTCAAGGTTCTCGCTATCAATATCGCCCGCTTTGGCAAGCAGCTGCTCTTGGCTTAGCGTGATTGAGCTGTCTTCGTTGATGGTGTAAGCCAAATCACCCGATACTGGTGGATCGTTGATTGGCAATACGTCGACATTGATGTGCGTATCAACGGTTGCCCCATTTTCATCTTGAATGGTCACATCCAACTGAACTTGACCATTGAAGTTCTCGTTTGGTGCAAAGCTGCAAGTACCATCACCATTGACGGTAAAGATACCATCCGAGCCTTCATAGCTGATGCCAACAAGCTCTACATCGCCCTCAATATCAGATGCGTTGGCAAGAATTTGTGACTCACTGAATGTCAGTACTGAATCTTCATCAATCGTGTAAGACGTTGGACCGGCAACTGGAGGATCATTCACTTCAATGACGGTAATGCCTGCGGTCGTTTCGTCAATCGCACCTTGCTCATCCGCCACAATCACATCAAGGCTGATATCACCACTGAAGTTCTCATTCGGCATGAAGGTGTAAGTACCGTCACCGTTGTCTTGGAATACGCCATCGGTGCCTGAATAGGTCACGCTATCGATGGACACCGCGCCTTCCACATCCGAAGAGTTAGCCAGAAGCTGCTCGTCGGAAATCGTAATCGCATTATCTTCATCAACCGTGTAAGACGTTGAACCCGCAACCGGAGGATCGTTCACTGGAGTGACGCTCACATCCACATTGGCAGGTACGGTCTCAGTGCCGTCAGAAACACCAAAGCTAAAGCTGACATCGCCGTTGAAGTTTTCGTTTGGTGCAAAGGTGTAAGTACCATCGCCGTGGTCAGTCAGCACACCATCGCTGCCTGTGTAGCTAATGCCATCAACCGTTAAGTTATCGCCATCGATGTCGGTCGCCCCTGCAAGCAGGTCTGCGTCAGTAAACTGAAGCGTGCCGTCTTCTTCAACACTAAACTGCTGGTCTTGAGGAACAGGAAGATCATTAACCGGATTAACCGTTAGATCTGCCGTTGCTTGGATAGTGTCTGTGCCGTCCGTAATGTTGAATTGGATATCAATGTCACCATTAAAGTCCGCATCTGGTGTAATCGTGAAGCTGCCATCATCGTTCGCTGTAACGGTTGCGTTTCCATCCACCGTCAAATCACTAGCAGTCAGGTCATCGCCCTCAATATCAGACGCTTGAGAAAGAAGTTGCTCTTGGCTGAGTGTAATCGCACCGTCTTCATCAACACTGTAAGCCAAATCACCCGATACTGGCGCATCATTGATTGGCAATACATTCACATTGATGACGGTATCAACTTCTGCTCCATCTTCATCTCGAATGGTGACATCAAGTTGAACTTGTCCGTTAAAGTTCTCGTTTGGCGCGAAGCTGCACGTGCCATCATCGTTAACGGTGAAAATGCCATCCGGCCCATCGTAACTAATGCCAACAAGCTCTACATCGCCTTCCACATCAGAGGCATTCAACAGCACTTGCGACTCACTAAACGTCAGAACTGAATCTTCATCAATAGTGTAAGAAGTTGGTCCAGCGACTGGTGGATCGTTCACTTCCAGTACTGTAATGCCAGCAGTGGTGACATCCGTTGCGCCTTCTTCATCAGCGACGACAACATCAAGCGTCACTTCACCATTAAAGTTTTCATTTGGAGAGAAGGTGTACGTACCGTCACCATTGATTTGCAACACACCATCGCTGCCAGAGTAGCTCACGCTATCAATCGATACATCCCCTTCTAAATCCGAAGAGTTTGCCAACAGTTGCGCGTCAGAAATGGTAATAGAGTTGTCTTCGTGAACCGTGTAAGACGTTGAACCAGCCACAGGAGGATCATTCACCGGCGTAACGCTCACATCCACATTCGCTGAAACTGTATCTGTGCCATCAGATACGTCGAAGCTGAAGTTTACATCACCGTTGAAGTTCTCATTTGGCGCAAAGCTATACGTGCCATCGCCATTGTCAGTTAGAACGCCGTCGGTTCCTTCGTAGCTGATTCCCGTTACAGAAAGGTCATCGCCTTCAATGTCGGTCGCACCTGCAAGCAGATCCGCATCGGTAAATTGTAGCGTGCCGTCCTCTTCCACACTGAATTGTTGGTCTTGAGGAACAGGCAGATCGTTGATTGGATTAACGGTTAGGTCAGCGGTTGCTTGAACGGTATTCGTGCCATCTGAAATATCAAAGCTAATGTCGATATCACCGTTGAAATCTGCGTCCGGCGTGATGGTGAAGCTACCATCGTCATTTTGAGTCACCGTCGCGTTGCCATCTACCGAAAGGTTAGAAGCCGTCAGTGCATCGCCTTCCACGTCAGAAGCTTGCGACAACAACTGTTCTTGGCTCAAACGAATCGAGCCATCTTCATCCACTGAGTAAGCAAGATTGCCAGATACTGGCGCATCATCAACTGGCGTAACGTTAACATCAATGTTGGCAGAAACCGTATCTGTGCCATCGGACACATCAAAGCTAAAGTTCACATCGCCATTGAAGTTTTCATTTGGCGCAAAAGTGTAGGTCCCATTACCGTTGTCGGTCAGGATGCCGTCACCACCGTCGTAGCTTACGCCCTCAACCGTTAGGTTATCGCCTTCAATATCCGTTGCACCACTGAGCAGGTCTGCGTCCGTAAAGATCAGCGTGCCATCCTCTTCAATCTCAAAGGTTTTATCTTCAGGCACTGGTGCGTCATTGATTGGACGAACAGTTAAATCAATCGAGCTAGAAATGGTTTCTTGACCATCACTGATATCAAACGTTAAGCCGAGTTCACCATTAAAATCAGTATCAGGTGTGACGGTATAAGTGCCATCACCATTATCCACAACGGATGCATTAGCACCCACTTGCACGTTGAATGCGGCAAGATCATCGCCATCAACATCACTCGCGTACCCGAGAAGTTGTTCTTGCGTGAAGGTAATGGTGCCATCTTCATCCATGATGTATGCCAGATCTTGCCCTACTTCTGGCGCGTCATTTTCACCTTCGACTTTAATTTGGAACGTTTCGCTCGTAGTTTCGGAGTCGAAATCGTCTTCTACTTGCGTCGTGGTTTCTTCGCTGGTGTCTTGTACATCCACCGCGAAGCTCTCTTCAGTGGTTTCTGAATCTAGCTCGTCACCACCTTGAGAACCTTCAGAGTCTGAAGAAGCACTTGGCGCAGATGAAGTTTGTACCGCTTGTCCTTGCGCTTCATTGCCTTCTGCGTCCGAACCACCTTCAGAGCCAGAGGCATCACCACCACCGACCGCTTGGGCACCCGCCCCAGAATCCGAACCACCGCTGCCCAGAGCCTCGTCACCTGATTCTCCGCTAGAAGCTACACTATCAACAACATTGGATTGTGCAGCGTCAGAGTCGCTGCTACTTTCAGTATCCTCTTCTTGAACTGCGCCACCCGAGCTCACTGCTTCTTCTTCCGTACCCGCGCCACTAGGATTTTCTTCCATCGCACGATTGGCTTCATCAACAGCATCTGCGCTTTCAGCACCGGTCGCTACAGTCGAAGAGACGGTCGACTGCTGTTTTTCTTCTTTTGTCCCCGTATCCTTCGTTTCTGTTTGCTCTACCGCATCGTTAAGCTTTTCATTGTCTTTTTCTTGATTAGTGTCGCCTGCCATTACAGCCTCCGTTGCTTTTAGCTAACTGATCGTATTTAGAGGCAGTAAAGGACACCATTTTTAGAAACCAACTTTTTTATACAACTTTTTTCATACCTTTCGAGTTCCATAAAAACAAAAAAATTTGAAAACCCAGTATAAAGATCCTTACTTGTTGTCATTAAAGCAATTAGTGCGGTGGGATAATGATAAATATGACAAATCTGTTGCGCTCAGTCGACAACAGCCATAAAGGGCTGCAATTGCTATTAGGCGATTTTTACCAAGATTTCAGTGACGCAGGGATTGATATTGAGATGCTGCATAAACAAAACCGTTTTGAAGCACTCAGATGTTATTCAAAAAGACTAAAGACCATTCTCGTCTTGTTATGTGATGACGACTTACCACCAAAATTGGCAAAGCTTGAACACTTAAACAAACACCATTTCCCTGCTCCTAATGAATTGATCGAGGATGTTAAAACCGAGCTTAACAACGTAAACAAACAAATTAGCCAGCTGTTAAAAATCGAAAATTCAATCGATAGCCGCACAGGTAGTGAATCGTAGGGGTGGCTCATGAGCAATAAGCAAATAGAACATCACCTCAAAAAGGCGCTCGTTTCGAACAACGAAGCTTCGAAGGTAACAACAGACGATACAATCGTGCTAGCCAGTGCAATGACCAGCGTACACAAAACCTTGCTGGTTATCTTTTTGCTTTCCATGGTGGCTATCGCCGTGGCATCTCAGGCTCGTATCGACATTGTGGTGTCGGTGCGCGGTGAGCTATTGCTCGAATCTGACATCGAAAAAGTGCAACACCTTGAAGGCGGTATTCTAGAAGAAATGCTAGTGCGCAAAGGCGAAGTAGTTTACGAAGGTCAGCCTATTGCACGCCTTCGCTCTCTGGATAGAAACACTCAACTCGATACGGTAAACACAGAGATCATTCAGCTTGAGCTAGACAAGATTCGTTACGAAAGCCTGCGCGATATGGTGGAACCCGATTTTTCTGCCTACATCGAAAAGTACCCAGAATTAGTGCAAGTCAACATGAATACCTGGCAGCAAGAATTTTCTAAAAACCGTTCCAATGAAGAGTTGATCACTCACGATATCCAACATAAGAATTCGCTTATTGATTCAATGCTCAAGCGCCGTAAAAGCTCCGAGAACCAGCTCTCCTTGATACGCAAGCAGCTCAATATTAAGAACACCTTGTACAAAGAGGAAATGGCGTCTTACGTCGATGTTCTGAATATGCAGGTTCAAGAGTCAAACATGGTGCGTGAGATTGAAAACCTTGATGAGTCGGTCATGAATGAGCGCTTCCAACTCGACAAACTAGAGAAGCAGTACCGAGACTTGGTGGAGAATCGTAATGCCGAGTATCAAGCACAAATCATTCAAGCAAACAAGGACTTAAAGTTGAAACGTATATTACGTCCTCAACACTCAGATAAAGTGGATCGCCTCGTGGTTTACGCCCCTATTGACGGTGTAGTAGATAAAGTGCACTTCAATTTCCGCTCCGCTGTGATACCGCCAGGTGAAAGCATCGCGGACATTGCACCGATCAATAACGCCCTTCACGGAGAGGCGAAGATCCCGCGTAAAGACATGGGTTTTGTAGAAATCGGACAAGCGGTCAAAGTGAAGATGGATACCTACAACTTTGCCAAATACGGATTTTTGGAAGGTCGAATTGCATCGATCAGCCGTTCTTCTTATGAAGAAGAAGACGCTGAATTCTATCTCGCGGAAATCCAAATCAGTCAAAACTATCTAGAGCGCGGAGGCACACAATACAAGCTGTCCCCTTATATGGAGTTTACCGCAGACGTGAAAACAGGTTCACGCCGGGTGATCGAATACGCAGCGAAGCCGGTTATGTCGGCTATCGAAGACGCATTCGATGAGAGGTGATGGATGAGTAGCAAACCTTCTTACAATATTTCCGTTCCTGTTATGCGCCTAAGCATCGCTTTCAGCTTGATGCTGGCTGCCCTCGCCTTTTATTTGTATATCTCTTGGGAAAAAGTGGATTCAGTCGAGAAAGTGCAAAACGCGCCTCTGTTGGTTCAAGCTCAACAGCTCAACCAAACTATCGAGTTTGATATTCAAACGCTTCAACGCTGTTTAAGCGCGCGTTATTGCAGTACAACAGAGCTTGATTTTGAGGTTCTGAAAGACGAAATTGACCAATTTAAGTCGCTCGCGTCACTCAACAAAACCGAGTTTAGCTTGGTGGGCGCGACCGAATACACGCAGCTTGAACTGGCAATCAATCGCTTCTCAGACAGCCAAAAAACACGCGACGATGTGTTGGCACTGTACCTCTCGCTCACCAATAACTACCTACAAATGGACGACAACTACCGGACCATATTTAACAACCATGCGAGTGACCTAATGATGGAGAAAAACGAGTTCTTCATTTGGTTGTTTGTGGTCGTTGTCGTACTGGTTGGTATCGCAGTGCTATCGAACTTGGTGGCAATCCTTAAACTGAAAAAATCCAGCTCGAATGAGCGTGACATTGACCAAGAATTCGATGAGCTTTATCAAGAACTCAAACTACTGGATTTACAAAGGTTGGAAGAGTTGCTGAATGAAGTGAGCATCAATCCTAAGCAGCGTCAGATCTACTCACACCTAAAACTGATTTTCAGCAAACTCGAAGAGCAAAAACGCAATAACGATCTCTACAAGCAGCTCTATGCTCTGATTGGTTACGAGATTCGTGGCATCACCAACACCATTAACGGCGGCGTGCAATATCTCGTTCAAGAGACCGATGAGAGCGGAGTGTTGATGGCGCAAGATATAACCTCGGCTGCCAATACCCTGTCTGAATTGGCAGAGAACTACAACCGACTCATTTCACAAGGGACCGAGAGCAAATCGAAAGAGTTTTCACTGCTGAATGTACTGTCTGAATTGATGATTCACATCAGTTCAAAAGTGCAGCGAAATGAAGGTGAGCTAGACTGCTTTATCTCAGATAACTTACCAAACCGTGTTGAAGGACAATCTACCAGCTTATTCTGGGTGTTGTTCCTACAGCTATCAAATGCCATCCAACTCAAAGCCGACAAGAAACTGTTTGTCACCATTGAATCAGGTGCGGCGTCAGACATTGAAAATACCCGCTTGACCATCAATCTAAACTTCTTAACCACACTGGATGTGCCGTTTGCCAAGCTCAATACCCTACACTGGAGCGACCATAAACAGCACACTGCAACCAAAGACGATTTGGCTAAAAGCGTACTGAAAGATTATGGCTATTACGAGAGCCATTGGTATCAATCGGGCAATCAGGAACGTTTTCAAATTCAGCTCGATTTGAAAGCCAAAAGCTTCCACACCGAGAAAACTCGCTTCGACAATAAGCGTTTGTTGCTGTGTGCCAACTCTCAGCTGCGCATTGATGTAATGAACAAAATGTTAGTCAACTTGGGCTTGGAGATCACGCCAATTCGAACGCCGAACGAACTCTTCTCTGCTGCAAAAACCTTTGGCGAATACGATGCCATCATGCTGACCGACACGTTCGAGCCAAACAAGCTGCCCTCACTGAGCAAAACGGTGAAATCGCAACTGCGCAATCACCCGAACACGAAGTTGTTGCTTTCAGTCACTAGCACTCAGCAAGCACAAGAGAGTCATACCTTTGTCGACAAGATTCTGAACTCTCCTGCGATTCCATATGAGTTCATCCCTAACCTGTTAGCAATCATGGAAGCGGAAGCCTCTGAAGATCAGATGGAGAACAGCTCATTCCTGATTGTGGAAGATGACCGTGTTCAACAGATTCTACTCAAACGTATTTTGAGCAAGCAAGAATACGAAGCCGATACCGTTGGCGATGGCGCAGACGCTGTTCAGCACTTCATAAATCAACGCTCGGACATCATCTTTATGGACTGCATCATGCCAGGCATGGGCGGTATTGAAGCAACCAAACGCATTCGACAGTACGAACAAGAGAGCGGGCAAAACCCTTGCACCATTATAGGTGCGACAGCATTGACCAGCAGTAATGAACACCAAGCTTGTATCGAAGCAGGAATGGATTACGTGATCAGCAAACCTTATAAAAACGACGAAATCATCAAGGTGATCAACAAGTATGTGGCGGTACAGAAACTTAACTAGCTGCGTATTGGCAGCGCTTACATTGAGCAATGCTCCTTCGGCAATGGCGACCACCTTGCTTGAGGCGGTCAAACTCGGCTTGGAAAACAACTTATCTCTGCGCGCTAGTGACAAAGGCGTGGAAGAAAACGAATACAACATCGACATTAGCCGTTCTAAGTTTCTACCCTCTTTAAACGGTGCTGCTGATACCACATGGAATGAAAACGAAACCATATTAACGGGAACACCGGATACACGTTCTAGCTACAACTCGAACAGCTACAGTGTGTCTTTATCCCAATCGGTGTTTAACCTTGGTGACATCTTTAAATACGGCACCGCGAAGCTTGATTTCAACATTGAAGAAATCAAACACGAGAACAAAATCCAGAGCACCATTTCTGAAATCGCGACGCAATATTTCGAATACCTCAAAAACAACGCGCAAATCAAAGCCACCCAAGTAGAACTTAAATCGTCTGAAACACGTGAGCGCCAAATGCGTCGCAACGTGGAACTTGGCAACACTGCGGCGAGCGAGTTGTATGAGGTAATTGCCCAGAAAGAAGGCATTGCCAATCGCTTAAGAACCTTAGAGAAAGACCGGCGCGTAATTTTGAACGGTTTAGAGATTCAAGTTCAATACCCAGTCACCCCATCACAGGACATCTACGAAAGCGTGCCCTTGGCGGAAATCAGCGAATCCGAACAACGTGAGATTCTTGAACAAGCTTTGAAGCTCAATAACGACTTATTGGTTGCGAAGAAAACCGTCGAGCGCAGCCGAAGAGGCTTGAAAGAAAGCGGTTCAAACTTTGTGCCGACCGTATCGCTCTCTGCCAGTTACCGTTACGACGATGCGAACAACTATGACCGAACCGACCCAACCGCAACAGGGGACAGTAACTCGACCAGCGTCGGGTTGAACTTGAATGTGCCAATTTTCTCCGGCGGTTCGGATTACTACGGTTATCAAAAATCGTCGACTGCCATCGAGCGAACGGAGCTGCTGTACCAAGATTCGTTGTTCACTACGCGCAATAGCGTTAACACCTCGGTGCTCAACATCAATGACTTCTCCCGCGCCATCAGCAGTTACGAGAACATCATCCGTGCAAACTACGCTTCCTACAAAGGCATTCAACGCGCTTACCAGCTTGGCACGCGAACCATTACCGACTTACTGGCAGCGGAAAGTAAACTGTTTAGCGCGCTACGTGATTACGAGAGCGCGCGTTATGACTACATCATTGAATCGATCAATCTTGAGCAAATCAAGGGCATGTTGTCGGTGCAATCCATCGAAAGCATCATGCAGTTGATGAGCGATATCGAAGGCAGAAGCAATCAAGACTTAGTTCCAAAACACCTTCTCTCCAAACCATCGATTAAGAAAGGAGGTCGCAATGCAAACTGAGCATTTTTCCCAAAAGATTAACTTTGCTGACAAGTGTTACCTGACTTTCTCAACGGTCATCTCGACACTGTTTGGTTTAGTACTGCCCTTTTCGATTCTGATTATCTTTGACCGAGTTTTACCTAACCAAGCCAAAGACACACTGTTTCTTCTGTTTGCCATTATCTTGATCACCATCTTCCTCGACTATCACTTAAAAAATCAGGAAGAGAAGATTTCGTCGGTCATCATGAAGCAGTTCGAAACCAACCTAACCAACAAGGTGTTTCAATCCATCTGTTTGGCTGAGATATCGAAGTTTCGTCGCCTAGAACCCGGTGAATACCTAGAGCGTATTGCTACCATTCCAGAGATTAAATCCTTCTTTGGCGGAGAATCTGTACGGGCATTGATCAACCTTGCAGTCAGCATACTGACCATTCTGATTATCGGTCTAATCAACATCTGGGCTGGGGTGACCATCTTGCTCGCCTCCATCGTTTTGGCGGTGTTCGCACTCAGTCTTTCCAAGCAAAAAATCAACAGCCTAGAAAACAAATCCGACATCGAAGGCTTAACCACGTCGAAAATCATCGAGATCATCTCTAGCCCACTCGATATCAAAGCGCGCAATATGGAATATCGCGTCGAAAGTTTGATGACACAAATGGTGGAAGAACGTGAAGTCGAGAACATCAAATACGAGCAAATCGAATCGAACTTCAGCCTTATCTTGTCGCTCATACAACAGCTCTCCATCGCTTGTGTGGTGGTGGTTTTGGCAACGGCAGTTATCAACATGCAATCTAGCCAAGGCATCATGGCAGCCATCATCATGCTTACCAACCGCTACTTCGCCCCATACCAACAAGTGATGCGTACGGTGAGCCGCTGGGAGTTGAACAAGCTTCATATTCAACGTATCGCCGAACTACTTGAGCTTGCGGCATCTGTAGAACAACAAAATGACACGACAGAAGTCGAGCGCATCTCGGTGAAGTATTCGGAAAAACAACGCATCGAGTTTGAACGCGGTCAGGCTTACTTGCTAACAGGGAAAAGCGGCGCAGGCAAAACCCACCTCGCTAACTGCATTACGCGGCAAAACACCGACAGCAAGCTCGATATCCAAATCAACGAGACACCACTCGATGACGTCAATTACAACGTCTGGCGCAATAGCGTGCTCATGGTCGACAAAACCAATTCGTTCGTCGAAGGCACCATCATCGACAACTTGACTTGTTTCCGCCCGAGCTTAAACAACACCGCATTTGCGCTTTGCGAGACCATGAACATCAAAGCACAAATCGATGCCCTTCCCGCTGGTTTTTATACCGAGCTTAAAGGACATTTACGCAACCCATTCTCGCGCCAAGTCGCTTATGCCTTGTTGTTAGTGCGTGCCTTACTCGCGAACAAACGTGTGTTGATCTTCGACGATATCGACTGTGTTTATGATGACGACTTTGCTCGATTGGTTTTGACCAGTACCGCCTATCGCGCCAACGACAAAATCCTCATCATCGTCAGCAACAAGATGGACAAACTTAATCATCGCCTCAAACGCGTCAAACTTACCGGAGGTGACCAATGAGTATTTTGGTTGATTTTAATAATGTCCCTCAGCGCTTGTTGGACTTTGAGGCTCGCAGTTATGACGAGCGATACAATCAGTCACCTTTGATTCGTGGTTTAGCTTACACCCTCATTGCGCTTGAATGGGAAGGCACACCTTCTATCCTCAGTGACGCTTTTATCCCTAAACCAAAAGACAGCGACAGTTTTGTTGCCACGATTGAACGTCTTGGTTACCGTTGTGACGTCACCAAATTAAAAACGTTGGAGCACATCGAGGGGCACCCTCATCCTTGTTTTATCGAGATAGAAAACCTCACTGCGATTTTCTTGGGCACTAAAGACGGCAAACTGATCCTGTTTGATTACACAAATAACAACACCATTGAATACCCGCTCTGCAAGAAGCCGTGCTTGTTGGTCTCGATCAGCGAATACTCCCGCTTATTCCGAGAACCGCCACCTGAATCTCAAGACCGCAGTAACTGGATTAAATACGCGTTTTATCGCTACAACAATGAACTCAAAAGCCTGATTATTCTCAGCTTCGTGGTCAGCATTCTCGGCGCACTCCAGCCCTTTTTTATTATGAGTGTGTACAACTTCGCCTTAACCTCTAGCTCGCAAGCCACGCTTTATTGGCTCACGTTATTTGCTGTGATTGTTGGGTTCTCGGAATACTTTTTCAAGAAAATGCGGGTCAACATCATCGCCACATCAGGAAAGGATTTGGCGGTGCATATTTCTCAAAACGTAATATCCAAACTGTTGTGGCTTCCTTATTCGATGACATCTACCGCTGGTGTCTCTTCTCAGTTAGCACGATTGAAGGACATCGACACTTTCCGCCGTTTGGTAACCGCAGAGTCAACATTAAGCTACTTCGACATGCCGTTTGTTATCGTATTCATTATTGCCATTGCTCTTATGTCTGGTACCGCAGCGCTAGTCGTTATGGCGGGGTTGATTCTAATGTTGGTGTTCTGTGTTTATTCTCGTTACATCTACTCGCAAGCCACGTCCAAGAGCTCTCGCGCCAACGCCATGGTTTCTTACCAATGGAATGAGATTCTTCGTGGTATAAAAACCATCCAAGGCTTGCCATTATTGCGTGTTATCCAGTCCCGCTTTAGCGCATCGCATTTACAAAGCACCAGCGATGCAGAACATGTTTCAGTGACTAATAGCAGGGTTCAGGCAGCAGGCGGGAGTTTGATTCAGGTTATTGGTACCGCAAGTATCGTCGCGGCCGTTATCGGCGTGATGGACGGCACCTCCGATGCAGGTGCAATGCTTGCTACCGTAATTTTAGTCTGGAAGGCGTTGGGGCCTATTATGGGCATCTACAACTCTATTTCTAAGTTCCAATCCATTAAGGCGTCTTCTGCGCAAATCAACAACCTTATGGCGATGAATGACGATAAGCTAACGTTAGAGAAAAGCCCCCCTATTCGCCTCTTTCAAGGTAGTATCGTCGGCTCTGGTGTGAGCCATCGTTATAGTGGTGCGGCAACAGGCTTAACTAATCTTGGTTTTAAAATTCCACCGGGCGCAAAAGTTGTGATTTGTGGACCAACAGGTTGCGGTAAAACGACGCTCATTTCTATTATCGCTGGGCTAGAGGAACGCTATCAAGGCTCAGTTTCGGTGGACGGTTATAACATCAAACAATTCAACAGTTACCGCTATCGAACCTCGATTAACTACATCCCGTTTAACCTGCATATTTTTGAAGGCTCCTTGGAGACTAACTTCATCTTGCATAATGGGTTAATCCCAACAGAAAAAATGCGTGAAATGGTGAGTTTCTTTGAGCTCGATACATGGTTGCCACAAGGCCTGGACACTCAATTGAGCGTTGATATCTGTAAAAGTTTACCAAATGGTATTCAACAAAGACTGCGGCTCGCATTAGGGCTAGGCAACTGCGAACAATCTTTGATTATCATTGACGAGCCATTTAATGGTGCAGAGCAAGAAAATTCCCACTACTTCAAGCGGTTATTTAGCGACAAACTACTCAATAAGACCGTTATTTTCTCAACGAATGATCCGGGCATGATCTCTACATCCAATATGAGCTTAGTCTTGGAGCCAGATGGCAACCTGAAGTATTTCGGGTTAACCGATAAGTACTTAAAAAGTCTAAGTTAAGTTCGGAATGTGGTGTGGTTCATCATTCATACTTGAGCACGGTCATTGACAAAAATGTAAACGATGAGACTATTTACTCTGTAAGCGCGTACACTAAGGAATCCGATGTATACATTTGTTGCAGACAAATTGGATGTGGTTTATTTATCAACGATACCAGAAAACTACCAGTTACAAGACTTCGACGTGCCTGAAGAAGAACTCGAAATTCGTGAAATTGTAGAGGTATGGTATGAGTGTGCGTTTCTTCCTGACTTTAACCTTCAACACATCGACATCGAAAACAAAACTGCTTTGGTCGAGACACAAGCGCAAGTCGTAAACAACTACACAAGTACGCTCGCTTTTTTACTCAAAAGTCGTACTTATCGCGCAGCACTTAACCGATTATTGAGTGTATGGAGATTGGAGGCAGCAGCTAAAGCACAGCTTGAGCTGCTGTTACTTACGGAAGAACAGAGTAGCAAGCCAGTAAATTAATCGGCTAGGATAAGGGGCTAAAAATCTTAAACCCAACCATCGAATCGGAGACGTTTCTGCACGCGTTCAACCGCCTCTATCTGCATCTGACGAACACGCTCGTTAGACACGTTTAACAACAGGCCTATTTCCGACAAGGTTTTCACTCTCTGGTCAAATAATCCGAATCGATGGATTAAGACTTTCTGCAACTTAGTTGGCAAGGTTTTAATAATATTTTCAATAGCTTGAGTAAAGCACTGGTTTTCACAGTCTTGTTGTGGATCTGGCGTATACTCACTTTCACACAGTTCAAGAACAAATGGAACACGATGAAGGTCCGCAGTGGTCGATACATCAATAAAACCACTAAGAGCAACAAGTTCATCTATACGCTCTGCTTTCACCCCTGAGCAGCGTGAGAGTTCAGAAATAGACAACTCCTTGCTCTCACTTTTTGACGCATCGAGCTTTTTTAAAGCCAGGCTATTTATCTCTTTGCACACATGAGCAGGTAAACGTACCGTGCGGCCATTGTTCATTAATGCCGCTTCTATATTCTCGCGAATCCACCATACCGCATAAGTAGAAAAACGGTAGCCTGGCTCAGGATCGAACTTATCGACCGCTTTTATCAAACCAATGTTACCTTCTTCTATTAAATCGAGCAGAGTAAAGTTATTGCCTGGCCGTTTGAGGTAGCCTTTTGCGATTTTCACAACAAGTCGAAGATTAGACTCAATCAACATTTCGCGCGCTTCTTCATCACCAGCTCGATTAAGTTTGGCGTAATGCAACTCCTCTTCACGAGACAACAAATCAATCCCCACAATATCTTTGAGATAGTGAGCATAAGGGTCTTTCCCAACTGACAACGATTCTTTCATTGACAGTTCATCCGTGACAGCTCGGAACCTAGCAAAGCATTCGTTGTTCATTCCCCGTCCTTCTCAAGCCAACTTATTTCTTATCTTCTTTAATTGTTTTTGTACAACACCGTATGCATCATGCTTTATATGCATTACTTTACACTGAGTGTAGACAGGGGTTCTGATCTTTACCAAGAAATCGCTTATCACTTTAAAACAATTACTGCTTCTATGATAAAAACGTGAGCAGGTGGGGGGTTATATATATGAAAGTGCGAATATTTGTACGCAAATTGGCCTCAAAGAAAACAACGCAACGTAATCGTCAACGCTTACCACGTTACTCTGACTAAACCTTTGAGGCTTGAGGATGGTTTGAAGTATCAGTTGAATTAGCGAGACCTAATTCACTTGACGAAGCGCAGGTTGAAGCTGACAGTCTGTTATAACTTGGAAAACTGCACGATTCTTTCCTTCAGACTTACCTTGATACATCAAGTCGTCAGCATCTTGCAAGCTCACGATGTGGGTAAACTCAGGATAGTAAGCACAGCCCAAACTGATACTCAAATGAATTGCTTGTCCGCCCAGTATAACAGGCTGATCGTAAACGGCTTTACAAAGCATATTGGCAAAATTGAGCGCTTCTCGCTCTGACAGAGACGACGTAACGAGTGCGAACTCTTCTCCTCCAATTCTCGCCAATGTCATTCGGTCATCAGTCATCGACTTAGCGGCTTCTGCGATGGCAACTATTGCTCGGTCTCCAGCAAGGTGGCCATATCGATCATTGATTGATTTAAAATCATCAATATCAAACACCATCACCGTTAAGTTTCGCTTCAAATGATTCAGTAGCGCCAATTGCTCAATCAGGTGTCTACGGTTGTATAGCTTTGTGAGAGAATCCGTCAACGTCATCTCCAGCAATTGCTGATTGGCAATCGTTAATTGCCTTGTCCGAAGAGCAACCATACGTTTGAGAGCAAAAATATGATAAAGCGTTGCGACCGCCATAATGAAAATAGCAATAGGGAAAAGATAAAGTGGATAAACCGTTTTCACCACACTCCAACGGGTGAGGATCCGCTCACGATCCGTATCGATGACTTTTTCAAACGCTCGTGATACCTCTAAAATGGAAGTTGCACTGTGCATTCCTGCTGCAATCCGAAGATCTTTACTATATAAGCTAATTGTCGGGACAAACATACCCGCTCCCGGCGTGGTTGCCATATAAAAGTTAGCAACTTGCAGGTCTGCAACAAAGTACAGCACCTTTTTATCGACGGCGGCTTGTATCATCGAATCATTGTTAATGTATTCTGCGATAGGTGCATTCGGATAATTCGTCTGAACAAACTCAGACTCGTAACTTCCTTTAACAACGCCAATTGGCAGCGTCATTTCGCCAGTTAAAACACTCCTGATATCAACCGAAAGTACATCTTTATTTACGTACAGTTTGGTTTGGATAGGCATTATGACTGCGCCAAAGTCCATATACTTCGCTCTTTCGGGCGAGTAGACAAGTCCTCCGTGAAAGTCAGCCTTACCCTCTTTTACGGCTTGTAAAGAAGCATCCCAATCCAAAAGGAGAAACTGAACGTCGATTTGGTTGTTCGCCGCGTACTCTTTCCAAAAGTCGATTAAAATACCTTTAGGTTCACCATCTGGGCTAAGGTAAGAGAACGGCTTCCACGCTTTGGAGTTAGCAACAATTAAAGAATGAGACTCTGACTTGTGTGCATGCGCCATCGGACAAATGGACAGCCACAGTAGTAATAAAGAAGCACACGCTTTTTTACATTTGCAACCATAAGTACCATAACTCGTCGATGACATACCTACTTCTCACCAGTCTTTTTAAACCATAATCTCGGCTGTTTGATTAGACTAAAGATATAGTAGAGTTGCATAAGACAGGAAGTGACGCTTATTGATATGAATCTAACTTAGTAAGTTTTAGTACTTAATTGGTACTTTCAACGCCTAGTTCGCTGAAGCAGTTGAAGCAGTTGAAGCAGTTGAAGCAGTTGAAGCAGTTGAAGCAGTTGAAGCAGTTGAAGCAGTTGAAGCAGTACATGATAAATTAGGAAAACTTATCTGGTACTAAAAATTGAATATCATCAGTTTTGCAAACACCTAGTACCAACAAAAAAGCCCTATTCAAAATCCACCTTGGGGAGAACTTTGAATAGGGCTCTTTGCCTCTATGCTTCATTTTACGGCTGAAGCTACCTTTACCTTTTTTCGCTTTAACGACTCGTGTTTGGAACAGCTGACTGGTAACAACCGCTTTTAACGCGTTGTCTTTGATTTCACCTCTGCCGAAGTCGGTCTCATGTTGTGAGCCACTCGGTTGAGGACTGATTTTACGCTTTGCCATAAATCCTCCTTAATGGTCGAACCAGATTGGACAATAATTATATAAATAAGTCAAATTTATAGATTTAGTTGAATTTTATGCTAAAAAACTTCACATCACCGTCATTTATTTGAAATTTAATCAAAAACATGCTGGTTAAATAGTGACTAAATACAAATATTTGTCCATAAAGCACTAATATATGTTGACTCTTCGTGGAATTAACCTAGACTCAAACACGGCTAGAAAGAAAGTTCTTTGTTTTCACATTTCGTTGGATTACTTGTAACCCGTCGTCCTGTGGTACGCAATAGCAATTTATTTTTCCACGCTATAAGCGCCGTTGAGGCGAAAGATTACATTATTTAGATATTTAGGAAATAGACATGTCTAACACAGCTACTGGCACAGTTAAGTGGTTCAACGAAACTAAAGGCTTCGGTTTCATTCAACAAGAAAACGGTCCTGACGTATTTGCTCACTTCTCTGCAATCACTGGTGACGGCTTCCGTACTCTAGTTGAAGGCCAGAAAGTAGAATTTGTTATCTCTCAAGGTCAAAAAGGCCCTCAAGCAGAGCAAATCAAAGTACTTTAATTCTTAAAGAATTTGATACGATAGCCAGCTTTTAAAGCTGGCTATTTTTTTGCCTAAAACTTATTTTGCCAACAAAACGATATAAATCTATGGCTCTTAAACCAACCATTTACAAATTTCGTATCGCCATTTCCGATATGAATAATGACTATTACGATTCTAAAAATCTAACTATCGCCCTTCATCCTTCTGAAAAGCCGCAACGAATGTTGGCTCGCATTCTAGCTTACTGTTTAAATGCTCAAAGCAATCTGGAGTTTACAAAAGGACTCTCTACGATTGAAGAGCCTGATTTATGGCATGTTGGCGATGATCAAAGCATTACTCACTGGATTGAAATTGGCGAACCAGAACCAGACAGAATTAAGAAAGCTTCTCGCCTCGCAAAGCATGTAAAAGTTTACACTTATAACACCAAAGCGGCTGTCTGGTGGGACAAAATGTCAGGAAAGTTCTCAATGCTTCCCGTCAACGTAGAGAGCTTTGACTATGACGCTATCGACTTGATTTGTCAGCATCTTGACCGAGGTACTAGCCTTTCTGTTATGATTACTGGCAGCTCAATTTTTGTTGATATCAATGATCAACATATCGAAGTAACGGTGAAGGAACTAAAAAACCATGACGTCTCTTAGTGAACTGAGTCAAGAGATGGGATTTGAAGAAATCCCCTTTGTTAAAGAACATAAAGCAGCAAAGCGGCGTTGGTTAAAAGAACAGTCACAACTATTTACAAAAGTTTGTGAGAACAAACCCACAACAGCACCTACTCTTCACCTGCTTGGCCTTTTGACCAAATCACATATTGAAGCAAGTGCTAACTACGAGCAACATGCTCACTCTACCCAGCGTATGCAGCAAGTTCTGACTGACTCCTTGGGTAATGAGCACGCGGATAAGTTTACTAACCAATCTGCTGAAGACCTAATCTTAGTCACCCACCTTTGGTTATACACGCAAGGCTATTTAAATATGGATTTCAGCTTGGCGCACGATCATGCCGAGCAGACTCAAAATACATTGCAGCACGAACTTGTCATGAAACGCATGGACGTTGATGCATTCAGAACCGAACTCATGCAAAGTTTTTATCAAGGTAAAGAAGCCCGTCCGGCTTCAGCAAGTGGCTTTTGGGGTTGGTTTAAACGTCTATTTTCCGCATAAAATACATGGTTTTATCCATTTCAAACAACTGATAGACTTCACGTCCAGTGCAACAAGCATCATGATTGCATTCTTAAAGGACAATTACCCAATGAACATCAAGGGATCATTATGAAGTTTATCCGTTGGATTTTAGGCAAGGTTATCTTATTGCTGAACGCGGTGTTCTCACCTCGTGGTATTAAGCGCACCGCAGAAGAACAGCAACGTATTGATGAAAAAGCGAAACAATACGCACTTTACCAATTTGAAGCCTGCCCTTTTTGTGTAAAGGTCCGCCGTGCAATGAAGCGTCAATCGGTGAACATTGAGCTACGTGATGCAAAAAATAACCCGACTCATCGAGCTGAACTAGAGCAATGTGGTGGGCGAGTTAAAGTCCCTTGTCTTCGTATCGAAAAAGATGGCGAGACACAGTGGTTATACGAGTCATCTGACATCGTCGCTTACGTTGAAAAAGAATTTGCCTAAGTTCCCCCTATGAACATTGGCGGATGTAAAAGAGGCACCTAACGGTGCCTCTTTTCTATTTTTTCTAGCTAGATGTTGCCGTGCGAGCTTTCCTTATTCAGTCTTCTTGCTCAACTCCGAACTTAAACTCCACTAAGCAAATAACGGGTATGCAAGAACAACACAACGAAGATTACCGCCTAACGTCTGCGTTATTCATCCACGATCAATGTTAGCTCTACGCGCCGATTGCAAGCTTTACCACTCGCTGTCGCATTGCTGCACTTCGGTACATACTCCCCGAAGCCTCTAGAAAACACTCGTTGACGTGGAATACTCGTCGCCAATAGTTGTTTTTCTACTTCACGAGCTCGCTTTTCAGATAGCGTGTCATTGAAGCTTTCAGCTCCCGTGCTATCCGCATGACCATCAATCACGACATCAACATCAGTTCTTCCAGCCAGATAGTGACCAATGTTTCGAATCCAGTCTTGAGATTGAGCAGATAACCGTGCAGAACCCGTTTGAAAATGCACTTGCTCTTTCAAACGTATCATCAGGTGACCACCACTGAGCGTCTCGTGAGGAATGTTATGCCTGCTCAGGAACATTTCCAGAGAGGTCACGTTTTGCGACTTTTTTACTGACGCCCTCGCCGTTTGATATGAACGAGGGGAAGAAGCCACATTGGATGCGCTCGGGTATCCCCACTCTGGGTGTCTCAGCTCAGTGTTTGATTTAGGAGCTGTATCTAAAATGTTCCCACCAGGGACCATATCTTGATCGAGGCTGCTGCACCCGGCCAGAATGCCACAAACAATTAAAAACCAATGCTTCATACCATTACCAACGTAGAAAAACTCTTGTTCATTGTGTCGACAAAACACGCCGAATCTTTAGCGCTTTTGTCCACCGATTGGTTTGTCTATGCAGCGTTCATGCCACTGGAGTCAATGCAAAATCATCTCTCAAATAAAACGCAACACTAAAATACCCTACCCTTACAGTCCATACGTCAGGCAAAGTCTGTTACCAATGGTCTCACTTTATTGTTATTTAATGGTTTTAGTCACTATCGTTAACCGATAAACTAACGCAAATTTCTCATTTAGAGCACTACTATGTTAAAAACCATATCGAAAGGCTTTGCTGTTGTTGTTGCCGTAATGGCTTTGTCGGCATGCGATAGCGGCAAGAGTCAGCCTCAGCAAGGCAAACAATACGAAGTTTTGCCAGTATCCCTTGAAGAGTATGATTTAGCTCCCCTGACTGAAGCATTCTCTTTAACTTGTGGCCACTGCCGCTCAATGGAAGAGTTTGTCCCTCAAATTGAATCATTGACCGATCAAAGCGTTGAAAAAATGCATGTAACGTTCAATGAAAGTGCACAAGTGAGCGCCATCATCTTCTATACTGCCGTAATGCAGCTTGAATCAACACCAGATAAAGCGTTTATGGCGGATCTTTTTACTGCTGTGCAAATGGGTGCCGATGCAACGGCTGAGGAACGCCAAATCGCTGTTGAGAAAGCCTTTGAGTCTCGCAACCTTATCAGCCCTTACCATTTAGATGAAGCACAGCAAAAAGCGCTGTTTGAGTACATCACTAAGGCAGAAGCGATCACCACGCGAGGCCAAATTAACTCCGTTCCAGCCTTTATCGTAAACGGAAAATATCAAGTAATTACTGGTGGTCATGACAGCGTTGAAGCCATGGCAGAAACCATCAACTTTTTGCTAAAACAACCTAAATAGACAAGGAGATTACGTGTCTAAATTTTTGTTTCCTCTTATTATTTTTATTTTGGCGGGCTTTTTCATTTACCGTACTTGGACAAACCATAAAGTAGCAGATGAAAACTTTGCCAAAGGCCAAGCATTCTTACTAGAAAATGCGAAAAAAGAAGGCGTCATCACAACAGAAAGTGGCCTTCAATACATGGTTCTTGAAAAAGGCGAAGGTGAGGTTCACCCAACGGCAACAAGTAAAGTAAAAGTACACTACCACGGCACCTTGATTGATGGCACGGTATTCGATAGCTCTGTTAATCGTGGTGAGCCTATTTCATTTGGTCTTAACCAAGTCATTAAAGGCTGGCAAGAAGGTCTACAATACATGGTAGAAGGTGAGAAAATCCGCCTTTTCGTACCAAGCACGCTTGGCTATGGTAAGAGTGGCTCTGGCCCAATTCCACCAGCAAGTGTTTTGATCTTTGATGTTGAACTGCTAGAAATTCAATAAATCTAGAAAGCTTTGTCTTAAAGCCAAAGTATCAAAACCAAAAACGCCGCGAACCACGCGGCGTTTTCTGTTTTAAGAGAGGTTAAAAACCAATATAGTGATCCGAAAGCAATGCAATGAACAACGCCAAAAGATGATAGATAGAGAATTTAAACGTCTCCATCGCGGTATTTGGCTCTGGTGCATATTTTAGCTTCCATGCATGGTACATAAAGCCAGCATTGAGTAGTAGCGAGGCAAAAAGATACACCACGCCGACCATACCAACCAAAACCGGTAGGACACAAACCAAAGTCAATAGCACCGTATACAACAGAATAGAAGTTTTGGTGTACTCAATGCCGTGTGTCACTGGCAGCATGGGAATATCTACCTTGCGGTAATCCTCGACACGATGAATAGCCAGAGCCCAAAAATGTGGTGGCGTCCAGATAAAAATGATCATTACGAGCAGCCAAGCATTCGCATGTAATTGCCCTGTTACAGCAGTCCAACCGAGAAGAGGCGGCATCGCACCGGCAATCCCTGCAATGACGATATTTTGGGGCGTAGCACGTTTGAGGTACATTGTGTATACCATCGCATAGCCGAGCAAACTCATCAAAGTCAACCATGCCGTCAGCGGGTTGACCATCGCATAGAGAAGTACAAACCCTAAGACACCTAAAACTGTAGCGAAGGCTATCACCGATGATGGTTTAGTCTCACCCGATGGCAATGGTCGTTTGTGTGTACGTGCCATTCTCGCATCAATTCGGCGGTCAATTAGATGATTAAACGCTGCCGCAGACCCTGCCATCAGACCAATCCCCGTTAGGCCAACTACCGCCTGCAACCAGGGGAAATCATCAACCGGGGCTAAGCTCATCCCTACTACTGCCGTCACCAACATTAACGCCACCACTTTAGGTTTCGTTAACTTCAAATAAACGGAACTTAGTCGCTTTCGCCCATTTAACGACAGCGCGATTTCTTTACTCATAGCGAACTCCTTTCGCGGTGTAATTCCAAGCCGTTTTACCCTGCCACAAGTAAAACTGGCTAACACAAACGAGACTCAACATAACAGCGGCACCAAGGTTGTGCGCCACCGCGACATAGATAGGAAGTTGAAATACTACGTTGCTTACACCCAGCATAATTTGGCACACCAGAGTGAATAACAACCACCCTCCGATTCTCTGTGAATGATGAGAATCTTGCCTCATAAGCCCAATACTATAAGCCAATACCACGGTGGCGGTAACAATAGCGCCTATACGATGAGTGACGTGTATAGTCATTCTTGCCGGATACTCCAAGACACCAAATTCATAATTCTCGAATCCAGTTTGCCAGAAAGAAAACGCTTCTTTCCATGAGAGATGGCTCATCCAGTCTCCCTCACAAATCGGCAGTGTGGTACACATCAGCGCAGCATAATTTGACGAAGTCCATCCTCCAAGGAGCACTTGCACCAAAACAACCAGGAAAGCCAACAATGAAAAGCCTCTCAGAGAGCTAGAAGATGGAGAGAAATAGAGATTGTTTTGCGCTTTTAATTGGCAGTAAAAAATCGCCTGTAACGCCAATAAAACAAAACCACCGAGCAAGTGAAGCATCACGATGACGGGCATTAATTTAAGAGTAACTGTCCACATCCCCAAAAGTGCCTGCCCAATCACCAATACGCTTAGCAACATCGGAATGGTTGAATTTACACGCTCAGACCTTACTGATATCGCTGCCATCGCAAAAATGACTAAACCTAACGTTCCTGCAAAATAGCGATGAATCATCTCAAGCCATGCTTTCTCATGCTCTACTGCCCGCTCGGGGAAGTTCAGGTTAGCACGTATGACGTCTTCTTCTTGATGCGGCACAGAAAAGTGCCCATAACAACCAGGCCAGTCCGGGCAACCTAACCCTGCATCTGAAAGGCGAGTATATGCCCCTAGCATGATCACCACGAGAGTTAGGAGCAAACTGAATCTAACCAACTGAATTAATTTCATATGCACTTCCTCTAACCGACTCGTGACAGTTTTAAGAGCTTGCGTAAGTCCGCCAACATACCTTTATTCAATAGGACTAAGTCCTCATTTGGTTTCGGCGAATAAGACATCACCAGTTGCCCAAGAGGATCAACGATCAACATTTGCCCAGGTTTCACTTTTGCGGTAACCAATTCATTCATTTGCATCGCTAACATCGATACTTCCATGGGATCTGAATGCTCAGTCTGCCAAACGACTGGCACTACTCGCTCTTGATACTTACCTAAAGCAACATGACTTTGCTGAAGCAGGTAAAGCTGCTGTTTACACTGTTCAGTGCATTCGTTAGGCAATACATAAGCGAGTTGCCAACCATGGTCTTTGAGAGGTGACTCTTGACCAAGCTGCTCTAACGTCGTGTATGGTTCGACTAACTCGCCTCTATTGGTCACTCCGCTTTGATACCACCCTTGTGTGAGAATGACTTTTGCAATGACAGCGGGAAGCGCGAACGTACAAACCAGCGCAATCAACATTAGTCGTCCTTTGGTTACTTTAGATGTCATGCTTCACCTCCATGTGACGCAACTTTTTTTGCCAACGAACAAAAACAATTAAAGTCAGTATTAAGAAAACACCTGCCATCGAAAACCATTGAATCGAATAGCCAAAATGTTTGGCACTATTGAGTGGTAATGGATTCCAAGGAAAGTCATAGGGCCAACGAGTTAAATTGTCTGGCTGCAAGACTGCGGGCATAAGTTCAATATTCAGTAGCTGATTCAATTGCGCGATGTTTAGGTTTTGCACGCGAATAACATCGCCAACTTCCGGCATTAACTCTGAGCTCAGTGGATTAGTAGATTTTCGGTACAGGCGTCCTGTGATGAAAATCGAATTATCGAGTTTGGTGACCGTTGGTAACACTGAGCGATCTGCTTTTCCCTCGACAAAACCAAGCTCCAATAACGCATAGGCACTAGGTTCATCGCTCGTCAATACAATCTGAAATGCTAAATATCCCACACTGCCTTGATGCGTTTGGTTGTCTAACAAAATTACGGGAAACGCCTGAGGAACAACATTAACTTCCACTTTTTTCCCGAGGATACTTTCCTCTCGCCAGTCGTTGTCTTCAAGAACGACGCTTAGTGCTTGGTACGCACTATCCGCACGCGCGAGAATGGCTTGTTCCAATGCTTGTTTTTCTTGCCCTCTCTCAAACTGCCAAAAACCCAGTTTGACCAAAAGAGAAAACACAACCACAGTTAAACCAACTGCAACCCAAAACCGTTTCGATAGCCATAATTGTCTTGATAACAACAATGATGAAACCGGAGGTGCCATGTCCACCGTATTTCTATTCAAACTGACGCTTGTCCTTTTGCTGCTTTTCATTATCTTCAACCTCGCAAAAGCGCTTATCGAAATGGTTCGTGAAGACCCAGATAATCCTGAAAAAAGAGACAAACCCATGAGTCATTACTTAGGCCGTCGAGTCATGTTCTCCGCTTTGGTGGTCGTCCTTTTGCTTATTGCGCTCAGCTCGGGTTGGCTAGCACCAAACCCTCGCCCTTATTAGTCGAACCAAGAGTTCACACTGCGCCTAAAGTACGTAAACAAACACAAACAGACATAACCAAACCACATCCACGAAATGCCAATACCAGCTGCCCGCTTGAAAGGCAAAATGGTTCTTTGGCGAAAAGTGATCTTTAGCGATTCTGAACAGCAGCACGATCAAGAAGATAGTCCCAAGACAAACGTGTAAACCGTGGAACCCCGTCAACATGAAGAACGTGTTACCGTAAATACCGGACTGCAACGTGAGCCCTATGTCTTGATAAGCATGAACATACTCAACCGCTTGGTAATATAGGAAAAAGCCAGCAAGTACGATGGTTATCTCTAACCAAACAATCAGTGCCGTTCTTTTGTCTTGTTCAAGGCTTATATGCGCCATATGTAGCGTAATAGACGACAATAGCAGCAAGATAGTATTGGTAAGGGGTATGCCCTGCCACGGCATAGCTTGTGTTGTTTCTCCCCCCGGTGTCAGTGTGAGTGGCCACATCGCTTCGAAGGTTGGCCACAGGACTTCGTTGGTCATGAAGTTATTATCTGCCCCACCTAACCAAGGCACAGAAATCATTCTGGCGTAAAACAAGGCACCAAAAAAGGCACCAAAAAACATCACTTCAGAAAAGATAAACCAGCTCATTCCTTGGCGAAAAGAACGAGTAATTTGCGAGCTGTATTTTCCACTCAGTGATTCAGTAATCACATTACTAAACCAACCAGCCAACATGTAAAGCAAGAACAAGAAGCCCACCGCTAGCACAATGCCACCAATGGTTCCCACTGCACCGCCACTTTGTGTCCCCTGGACGGTCATGCCTGCGCCAACAGCAACCAAAAACAGAGCAAATGCACCGATGATCGGCCAGCTACTTTGAGCGGGAACATAATATGTTCCTGGCTTGTTACTCATAATTTCTCTCCTTACTGACCAACCTTGGTCTGTATCTCTCTCCCTGAGTGGCTAAGAGCCTGTAGGAGGGGGAAGTTTATAGAGTGTGTAAGACAGCGTTAACGTGTGTATAGACTCCGGCAAGTCCGGTTCGATATAAAAAATCAACGGCATTTGAGCTTGCTGTTTACCATCCAGAGGCTGCTGGTTAAAACAAAAACACTCAATCTTATTGAAGTAAGCAGCTCCAGTCCCGGGAGAAACAGAAGGAACGGCTTGCCCCACCAACTTCTGCCCGCTTTCATTAAATGCAAGGTATTCGGTTTGCACGACTTCACCTGGGTGAACATCCATCGAAATCACTTTGGGTCTAAACTCCCAAGGCATATCTGGGCTGACATGCGCCATAAACTCCACGCGAATAGTTCGGCTCATGTCCGGTTGCATACCTGTCGGTTGAATGGCGGCCACTTCACTTGTCTTTCCATTGATTCCCAGTGCGTCGCACATCACGTCATAAAGTGGGACCAGTGCATAGCCGAAGCCAAACATTAACAGGGTCGCCAAAAGTAACTTCACTGTGAGCTTCTTGTTTGATGGATTCGGTTTCATGTCACTCACCCCACTTGCTAGTCAATCTTAGGCGGTGTAGTAAACGTATGATGTGGCGCAGGGCTTGGCACTGTCCACTCTAAGCCTTCCGCACGTTCCCACGGTTTTGCAGAAGCCTTCTCCCCGCCACGAATACACTTGATCACCAACCATAAGAAGATCAGTTGTGACAACCCAAATGCAAACCCACCAATTGATACTATTTGATTAACATCAGCAAACTGAATGGCGTAATCCGGTATGCGCCTTGGCATGCCTGCTAAGCCTAGGAAGTGCATTGGGAAAAACAGGACATTGACGGAAATAATTGAGCACCAGAAATGCCATAAACTCAGCTTGTGGTCGTACATATTGCCCGTCCACTTAGGTAGCCAGTAGTATGCCGCTGCCATGATCGAGAATACCGCACCAGATACCAACACATAATGAAAATGGGCAACCACGAAGTAAGTGTCATGATATTGGAAATCCGCCGGCACAATCGCCAACATCAGTCCCGAGAAGCCGCCAATAGTAAAAAGCACAATAAAGGCAATGGCAAACAACATTGGCGTTTCAAATGTCAGAGCTCCACGCCACATGGTGGCAACCCAGTTAAAGACTTTAACCCCCGTTGGTACCGCAATCAGCATAGTGCAATACATGAAGAAGAGCTCAGCAAAAACTGGCATCCCCGTGGTAAACATGTGGTGCGCCCACACAAGGAAAGATAACAATGCAATGCTGCACGTCGCGTAAACCATCGAATGATAACCAAACAGCTTCTTACCACTGAAAGCAGGCAGAATGGCGGAAATGATTCCAAACGACGGTAAAATCATGATGTACACTTCTGGGTGACCAAAGAACCAAAAGATGTGTTGGAACATTACCGGGTCACCACCACCAGCTGCGTCAAAGAAGCTAGTCCCGAAATATTTGTCAGTAAGAACCATGGTCACTGCACCCGCTAGTACCGGCATAACCGCGATCAACAAGAAAGCGGTAATTAACCAAGTCCAAACAAACATTGGTAACTTGAACCAAGTCATTCCCGGAGCTCGCATATTTACGATCGTCACGATAACGTTGATCGCGCCCATAATGGAGCTGATACCCATGATATGCACAGAGAATACAAACAGCGCAGTGCTATCTGGTCCATAAGTCGTGGACAGCGGAGCATAAAACGTCCAACCAAAATCAGGACCGCCGCCAGGTAAAAACAACGAGCTCAACAAAATAAGAAATGCAAAAGGTAAGATCCAAAAGCTCAAGTTGTTCATGCGCGGCAGCGCCATATCAGGAGCGCCGATCATCATCGGGATCATCCAGTTAGCAAGACCCGTAAATGCTGGCATCACCGCACCAAATACCATCACTAAACCGTGTACCGTGGTCATTTGATTAAAAAACTGCGGATCGACTAGCTGTAGCCCTGGCTGGAACAGTTCGGCACGAATGATCATTGCCATCGCACCACCTGTTAGAAACATCGCAAAGCTAAACCAAAGGTAGAGGGTGCCTATGTCTTTATGGCTTGTAGAATACAACCAACGAGTGATGCCCTGGGGTGCATGATGCTCGTGACCATCATCGATCGCAATGGTACTGTTCGCACTGGCTTCTGCTGGCGCAGACTTCACTGCCTTATCTATTGGCTTACTCATATTTCCTCCTTAGCACTGCCTTGTGCCTTAAAGGCATTCACATCGGATGCTTGCACTGTATCGCCAGTATCGTTGCCCCATGCATTTCGTTGATATGTGATAACCGCGCCAATTTCTTTGTCACTTAACTGATTAGAAAAAGCCTGCATTGCGGTGCCCGGGCGACCGTTGACAATAATATCTATGTGCTCTGTAACATCTCCGGTTGCAATAGGACTGCCTTTAATCGCGGGAAATGCACCCGGAATCCCCTCACCATTTGCCTGATGACACACAGCGCAACGCGCCGTGTATATCGATTCGCCTTGCGACATCAATTCGTCCATAGATAAGTCTTGAGAGAGCGCTTCTTGTGCCGCCGCTTTTTGAAGCGCGAGTTCTTCCTTCTTACTCGCTAGCCATTCATCGAACTTTTCTTCTTCCATTGCATGCACCACCACTGGCATAAATCCGTGTGCACGACCACATAGCTCCGCACACTGACCGCGATATACGCCTGGCTCATCAATTCTTGTCCATGCTTCATTGATAAAACCTGGAATGGTGTCTTTCTTGACGGCAAAGTCTGGTACCCACCAAGAGTGAATGACATCATCAGAAGTCATCAAAAAACGCACTTTGCGATTCACAGGCAACACCAAAGGGTTGTCTACTTCCAGTAAGTAATGCGCGCCTTTAGCTTCGATTCCATCAATTTGTTTTTGGCTGGTGGCAAGCAAACTGAAGAACTCAACATCTTCACCAAAATAGCTGTAATGCCATTTCCATTGCGAGCCTGTGATCTTGACCGTGATATCCGATTGGCTTGTGTCTTCCATTGCTACTAGAGTTTTTGTTGCGGGAATCGCCATAGCGACAAGAATGATGATGGGTATGACCGTCCAAATAATTTCCACTTTTGTGCTTTCATGGAAATGTGCTGCAACTGCTCCTTTTGACTTGCGATGACGGAAGATGGAATAGAACATCACACCAAAAACAATCAAAGCAATTACACAGCAGATATAGAAAATCAGCATATGTAATTCATACACTTGCCCACTTATCTCTGTGACCCCTTTTGTCATGTTGTAGTCATTTTCCTTTGACCAACCAAAAGAGGAAAATGTGATTAAAATCACATTCAGTGATAAGGCTAGAGTAGTCGTTAATCTTTTCAAAAGATCTCTCCTCTGCTCAGCCGCTACGCCTACGCGAGCTTCCTTGCGTCCCGATGCAAATATCGAACAACTTTACGAAAAATCACAAAAACTACGATTTCGACACGGTTTGTTATATTTATGTTAAAAGGCTAGTTATAGTTCCAAGGTTCTTCAAGAAATTAAATATGATTAAATTTTGTTCGGATAAGAAAAATTAATTCGGTTTATCGATTGCCCTCTTTGAAATGTAATTGAGAACCATTTACATTGATTTAAAAGAAAACATTGAGATACTTACCAAACGAAGTGTCCAAGAAAGTAGGCTCCCCCTACTAAGGAATGACTGATATGACAGCACTAATTACGCAATGGCTAGAACGAGACCCTGATCCTAAGACTCGTGAAGAGCTACAACACCTCGTCGATACGAACAATGAACAAGAACTTACTGATCGCTTTGGCTCACGCCTTGCCTTTGGTACTGCAGGCTTACGTGGCAAAGTGGGCGCAGGTCCAAACCGAATGAACCGCTTGGTGATTCAAGAGACCGCCACTGGTTTAGGAAACTATTTGCTTGAGCAAGTCAAAGATGCCGCGAGTCGTGGTGTCGTTATTGGCTACGACGGTCGTCCCGATTCAAAACAATTCGCGCATGATACCGCATCCGTACTGACGGCCCTTGGTATCAAGGTTTACCTAACGTATGACGTTGCAGCAACCCCAATTGTTGCGTTTGGTGTCCGTACATTGAATGCTGCGGCCGCTGTTGTTGTTACTGCCAGCCACAATCCACCAGAATACAATGGCTTCAAAGTATATTGGGAAAATGGCGCACAGATTATTCCTCCACACGACTCTGGAATCGCAGCGAAAATTGATGACGCAACAACGAAGCCATTACCTTTAATGTCTCTCGATGATGCAAAACAGCACGGTTTGTTAGTTTGGTTGGAAGACGACTACTACCAAACTTACCGTAAGACAATGAATGAAAACGCGCTGCTTACTCCTGACAACAATACCGATATATCTATTGCTTACACCGCAATGCATGGCGTTGGCGCGAATATGGCGGAAACGCTACTTGTCGACGCAGGCTTCCAAAAAGTGGCAAGTGTTAAGGAACAGCGCGAACCTGACGGAAGCTTCCCAACCGTCAACTTCCCAAACCCTGAAGAAGCCGGTGCAATGGATATGGTGATGGCATTAGGTAAGTCCGTAGATGCAGATATCGCTTGCGCTAACGATCCAGATGCAGACCGTTTTGCCGTGGCAGTTAGACGCCCAGATGGCGAGTATCAGATGTTAACCGGCGACCAAGTGGGCTCACTATTTGGCGATTACTTGCTGGAACAGCAACCTAACGCTTTGGTTGGCAACACCATCGTATCCTCAAGAATGCTGAGCAGCATCGCTAAGGCGCATGGCGCACAATACTATCAAACATTAACTGGCTTTAAATGGCTTACTAATGTTGCCATGGAACAAGAGACAGAAGTCAACCCATTCTTGTTTGCTTATGAGGAAGCGCTCGGTTATACCGTGGGTAACAAGGTGTGGGATAAAGATGGTTTATCTGCAATCGTCGCGTTTTCACAGCTAACAGGCAAGCTTAAAGCGCAAGGCAAAACACTGTGGGATAAACTGGAAGAGCTGTACCGCGAGCACGGTTTCTACTTCAACGCGCAACGCAGCATCGCTCTCGACCCGAACTCTCCACCAATCGGCGACAAACTCCGAGCAAATCCACCAACAGAGATTGCTGGTAAAAAAGTTGCAGTAACCGAAGATCTTAAAACATCGGTTCGCATGTTTGACGACGGCTCTGAAGAATCCATTGACTTACCAGCAAGTGACGTATTGATTTATCACCTAGAAGATCAATCACGCGTGATTGTTCGTCCTTCTGGTACTGAGCCAAAACTAAAATGTTACTACGAAGTCATCAACCTCTTCCCTGCGGATATGAGCTATGAACAAGCACAGCAAGCAGCAGAAGCGAAGATGAACGAACTTATCGACGCGCACCAGCAAAGTTTGTAAGTCAAAGAGAAACATAGATATTTTATACAACAAGAGGCGCAAATTCGCGCCTCTTTTTTTGATTTTAACTAGAACAAGTCAAGCTAACCCGTGCTTTCCCTAGCCTACAATTTCCTTTTGTAGAAAGTACTTGTGGATGCCCTCTGCAGGATAGCCTGAGTACTGCCCCACTTTCTCAAAACCTAATTTGATATAGAACTCAAGAGCTTGAAAGCTGTAGGTATCCAAATAAACATGGGTAACCCCATGAGGCTTTACTTTTTGTTCTAGCATCGACATTAATTGGCTACCGAGACCAGAGGTTCGACTTTCAGCGTCTACCCACAAAAACTCAACAAACACCGTATTTTTAAACATTTCGCCAGTCAAGCCACCCATGATCTTGCCATTCTCATCTTTTGCGAAACAGCCTACAGCATGCACTTCCCCTTCTGGTAAATGCAGTCGGTTATAAGATCGAATACCTTCACGAACAAAATCAAGGTCTGTTTGATCTGGATTTAAACAAAATTCAAGCTTCATATACCCTCTCCTTAGGAAACACCAATATCCTAAAGTAAATTACCACCTTCTAAAGAAGGTGGCTTTGTGTGAGCCCCCTAAAAGGGGGCCTTTGTTTAGTCCAGCGCC
>NZ_JAWOVY010000023.1:0-75880 GCF_033340155.1 Vibrio sp. 1562 | reverse complement strand
CTCAATGAATACTGAACATTACATAAGTAATGTTTGAATTGACTGTGCTGAATCCGAAGATTCAATGGTCACTTCGTTTCATTGAAACCTAATTTGATACCGAAGTATCGAATTGGATTATCATCAACGAGTGCCCACACAGATTGATAGGTTCTTATTTTTAAAGAGCTTTTCTAACATTTTCAGCAACTTAGTTGCTCGTCGTTAGGGGTGCGTATCTTACTTCACACCGTGAGAGAGTCAAGCATTTTTTTCAAATTCTTTTTTCTCTCTTCCCGACTCGCTGTGTGACTTTCGTCTCACTCCGTGTCGGTGGATGCGCAGTATAGGGAGTTGAGAAATTAGTACAAGCGTTTTTTGCAAACAAAAAACCAATCGGTCACAAATTAGCCAAAAGTGCGATATTTGCATATTTCTTCGTCACATTTGAGACATATCACAGCAATTGGTTGGAAAAACACCAACCATATACGTAAGATTCATGTGTCTATTCTGTTAATGGACAATCGATCTCTTTATCACTATGTGTAGTAATTAAAATGACGTCTAAAAAAAATCTGATTTTATGTGTTGGGCTGGCCATCGTTGGGGGAATCATCTTCTCTCAATTCATCATCCCACCAGCCTTGAGCTTCCTCATTGGTGTTATCGCTACTGCTTTTCTTTTTTCATTTTCTAGCAAAACACCTGTTCTTCAATCTTCGGATCCTGATCCTTCAACTAAAACGCTGTATGTCGGCAACCTTCCTTATAAGGCCAATGAGAGTCATGTTCGCGATTTGTTTGCTGAATATGGACAGGTCTATGCAGTACGCTTAATGAAAGATAAGCGCACTGGAAAAAGAAGAGGGTTTGGTTTTGTAGTGATGGCTGCGGCAGATGCCAAGCCAGCTATCGCTAAACTTAATGAAAAGGAATATATGGAGAGAACGCTAAAAGTGAGAATTGCGAACGATCCTAAACATCCGGATGGCGGTAAACCTGAACAGGATTAAAACCTAGCTTCTTTAAACAAATGTTCAGTGCATCTTCCTGCCAAGGAGTTGCACTGGCATAAATCGACTTACTTCCCTCTTCTGTATCCTCAATTTCATCACTTAATAGCAATGCTTTTACTCGACGTGCAATCGCTGCGCCTGAATCAATTAAAGTAACGTCCCCACCCAAAGCTTGATGAATCTCCTCTTTGATTAAAGGGAAGTGAGTACAACCGAGCACCGCAACATCGACTTTATCGCGAAGGGGAAGCAGGATATTTGTCAGTTCGTCGAGAGAAACGCTGTTGCCTCGCAACTTCTCTTCGGCCATATCTACCAAGCGAGTTGATCCCACCAGCTCAACTGGTTTGCCTTGCGCAAAGTCCCGTATTAACTCGTGAGTATATTGGCGTGTTACTGTCGCCGGAGTGGCGATCAGCCCTACCCCTTTTGATGCTAAAAGCGATGCGGGTTTAATCGCAGGGACAACACCAACAACGGGAATCGATAAATTTTCGCGTAAGGAAGGAAGCACTATGGTGCTCGCCGTGTTGCAAGCAATGACGACAATGTCGACTTGGTGTTCTTCGACTAAAGAAGATACCAGTTGGTTAACTCGTGAAACGAGTACAGCCTGATCGAGTTCACCATAAGGGTAAGCCTGATTATCGAATAAGTATAAGTAGTCTATCTGGGGCAATAGGCGATGTATCTCTTGGAATACAGAAAGACCACCAACACCAGAGTCAAAAACTAGGACTTTTTTCTTACTTGCTACTCGCACGAGTCTTACCTAAAGAACAGAAACGTTGCGATCATACTGCGTAGATTTGTTTTGGCAATGCTTTAGCATGGTATCTTTGATGGCTGAATCTATCTCCAGATTCTACATTTCGCTTCGTCAACTCGATATGTCCTTGAAAAGATGGCGAAGACGTGACCAATGTGTGAAATTCACCATTTTCCCCACAGGGATCAATTTGACTTGGTAATGACTCTATTAGGGCTTTGTCATACCAGCGACCACACCATTCTGGAGGGAGAACTCTTCCGTCGATGGTGATTAACATCGTTTGAATACCACGCTCTATGATTTCCATCGCTAGTTTCTCGCTGCTCTCCCCTAATAGAGGAAAGACGCATTCCCAGCCAACAGGTTCAATATAGCTGCGTCGGTAATCGGCAATGCCATTACAAAACATATCACCAAATGCGACAGCTTCTATGTTCAGACCACTACTTTGTAATCCATTAACGATGGTCGATTGATAAATGTCGTTACTTGGAAAGATTTCATGTAGCTCGATAGTAATGAGCGGAAGCGCAAGTAAGTCTGCTTGCATTTGTACGACTTCAAGCGGAGTTGCTTGGAAAGGGACTTCTTTCCCTACGTAAGTCGTGTACAAACCGACAACTTGATAATTTGGATTCTCGTTAAGGCGCTCAAGCGTTAATGTCGAATCTTTACCACTGGACCAGCTGATCACAACTCGCTTGGGTTTCTTCATTCGATTTTCCACCACAAAATATTAAAAACCGCCCGAAGGCGGTTTGTGCTCATTCACGATTAGAATTCGTAGCCAACGTTGAGATAGTACGCTCGCTCTGCAGCAGGGTAACCTTTTGCCATCTCATACTCTTCATCAAGTAGATTATCGATACGAGCGCTAATAGAGGTCGACTCATTCGGATAGTAAGTCACCGCCGTATCAACCAACGAGTAAGAAGAAAGCGTAATATCTTGTGAAGGCCAAGTGCTGTAATCCACATCTGGACGCTTACCGACGTACTGATAGCTAACCGACCAATCCACTTTATCGAAGCTCACTAAAGCATTCCACTTATACATTTCTTTAGCGCGGCGCTGCAACTGATGCCCTTTATCGTCTTCAGCATCTTTGTAATCTGCACTCAACTGGTGCTGCACAATCCCTGTATCAAACTCAGCAACAAGCTCCACACCTTGGATATGTGTTTCACCATCGACATTCAAATATTTGTATGTGGTTGGATGGTAATCGATAAGATTCGTTATTATATAGTCATAACCCGTTACGGACCAAAAAACGCCTTGGACATCACCGCTGAATGCTAGCTCCCAAGCATCTGACTCTTCCGGTTTCAGATCTTTCTCACCGTATGTTGGGTCATACTGTTGATATAGGTTTGGAGCCTTAAACGCAGTACCAAAAGAGGCTTTAACCCCAAACTCTGGTACAAACTGGTAACCAGCCGCTAAACTGTAAGTGAACTCACTACCGTATTCTTCGTTATCATCAAGGCGAGCACTGCCCTCGAGCATTGCTTTATCAATACTAGTGGTTGCCATACCAAACAGAGCGCCATTGGTCCGATCAAACGTTTTATTCGCACTCTTGTCTTTATAAGACTCGTTGCGCCAATCAATACCACCAGCAAACGTCGTATTGTTGTTTAGCAAGTAACTGTTGGTCCACTGGACATTTTGCTGCTCAAGTTCATCTTCAGTACCTGAGTGTTTGCCTTTTGCTTGCTCATAGTTCCAAGACTTCTGTTTCTGTGCCGTTACTTGTAGTTCTGACATCACATTATCAGACTGATACTTACCGCCCAGAGTGACAGAAAGATCATCTTTTTCTGCTTCGTAGTAACCGCGACTGCCGTAGCTGCTGTCATATTGATAAACATTTTCGTAAGCACGTAGGTTACCAAATGCAGACCACTGGTCATTGAAGTTATGCACGTAACCTAGCAGACCATTCTTTGTATCAAAGCCATGGCGATCACCGTCATTAACTCCCGGTACAGGACGAACGTTATAACCATCATCACTTTCACTACCAAGCGCGATATTTAGCTGGCCGCTCTCTGTGACTTTAATACCAGATGCCACACTCAATTCTTGATAATCTAAACTACCTAAACCCGCACTTAACTTCGTTCCTTCTTCGTCAGCACGCGCAATGGTGATGATATTGATCACGCCACCAATCGCTTCTGAGCCATAAAGTGACGCACGCGCACCACGCACGTACTCAATACGTTGAACGTAAGTAAGTGGGATTTGGTTAAAGTCCACAGCGCCCTTCGCTGCTCGCGCAAAACGTACGCCATCAACCAGTACTAAAACTTGGTCGGAACTGGTTCCACGAACAAATAAAGACGCTAACTGACCACGACCACCATTTTGTGAAACTTGAATCCCCGTAAGGCGACGCAATACATCTGGTAGGGTTTTCGCTTGAATGCGATCGATGTCTTGTCGAGTAACTACTTCGACATCTGCCAACGTACGGCTTTCGGCTTGCTCAAAACGGTTTGCAGTAACAACGATGGTTTCGTCAGTGGAGGTTTCTTGGGCCTGTAGATAAGAGACAGGTGAAAGCAGCGATGCCAAAGTTATCGCCAGTGCGGATTTTCTCATTGTATTGTCCTAAATCGCGTAATTCCTTCCGAGCCCTGTCATCATGACAGTCCAGTGCTGTGGCTCAGTTGTTGGCAGGTATTCGGACTCAAGAGCACGGGTGTACCGCCTACTTGCTCGACTTCCCACATAAACTAATGCAGTGTCTGATGAGCGTTCGTTCTCTTTTACCGCTGCGCGTCAGTTCTGGATTCACACCAGATTCCCATTTCAGCCATCTAGATTGCTAGATAGCACCAACTTGAGGCAAATATTATTCAGCTATTGATTATTTGTCCAGCCAATATTGCCCTTAGAAGTTGTAACGTTTTGATTGATTTTGCTTTCTACTCTGCCTGTACGCACTATCTTTAAATCAATTCCAGTACAAAACTGGACATCCTATTGAGATTGAATAAAATCTGCGCTCTTAAATTGAATGCACCATAAAAGGTAAGATCATGGCTACTCTTGATGTAAACCCACAACGCTACCAAGAACAACTGGCTGAAAAAGTCGAACGTCTCACGGATATGTTCGCGCCATACAACATGCCAGAACTGGAAGTGTTTGAATCACCAGAGCAGCACTACCGCATGCGTGCTGAGTTCCGTGTTTGGCATGAAGGCGAAGATCTTTACTACATCATGTTCAACCAAGAAACTCGTGAGAAGTACCGTGTTGACCAATTCCCTGCAGCAAGCCGTCTGATCAACGACCTGATGCCGCTATTGGTTGAAGCGATGAAAGACAACGACTCACTACGTCGTAAACTGTTCCAAGTGGATTTCCTATCGACGCTAAGTGGTGAGATTCTGGTTTCACTCCTTTACCATCGCCAACTTGATGAAGAGTGGATTGAAAACACGAAAGCCCTTAAACAGCGTTTGAATGATGAAGGCTTTAACCTAAACATCATTGGTCGCGCTCGTAAGATGAAGATTGTCCTAGACCGAGACTACGTTATCGAGAAGCTCGATGTAAATGGTCAAAGCTACATCTACCAACAAGTAGAGAACAGCTTCACTCAGCCGAACGGCAAAGTCGCAGAGAAGATGCTGGAATGGGCGGTCGACTGTACCCAAGAAAGCACTGGCGACCTACTAGAGCTTTACTGTGGTAACGGTAACTTCTCGCTGGCGTTGGCACAGAATTTCGACCGCGTACTGGCAACTGAGCTAGCGAAGCCATCTGTGGTATCTGCACAGTACAACATCGCCGCCAATAAGATTGATAACGTACAAATCTTACGCCTATCAGCCGAGGAATTTACTCAAGCGATCGAAGGTAAGCGTGAATTCCGTCGTCTACAAGATGCAGGTGTAGATCTGAAGAGCTACAACTGCAACACGATTTTTGTCGACCCACCACGTGCTGGGATGGATGTCGATACTTGTAAGATGGTGCAAGGTTACGAGCGCATCATGTACATCTCTTGTAACCCTGAGACTCTAAAAGAGAACTTGGACATTCTATGCGAAACACACAACGTGACGCGTTTTGCTCTGTTTGACCAATTCCCTTATACCCACCATATGGAGTCTGGAGTGCTTCTAGAGCGCATAAAATAAGGGCCTTAACGGATTTTATCTTTAGCAAAAAACACCCTGGGTACGGCTTGGGGTACGGGGACAATAAAGTCTAACCCTCAAGCCATCACAGGAAGCCATATTTTACACATACCAAATTCGATGACAGATTGGGCACGTTTTAACAAGCAGGATTAGATACAAGGGTCAATAACAACAAGAAAGGTTTGTATTTAACTTTCACCAGACAGCATTGCGTCTTCAAGCAGAGTGATGAATGAGGCACAATCGCCTAGATAGTTAGGGTAGGCTTCCGAAAGTTGGCCCATATTTTTTGTGGATATGAGAAGGGTATTGAGTCTCGAGGTTGCTCGTGAGTAGCTACGAGTGACTTTCTCAGCTGCGTTATAAACTGAAATTGCTTGGCTATAATTTTCAAACTCTTCACTAAAGATCAATTCTCGTGAAGTTTCGTTAATAACTAGCAATACGTGCTCAATGGAACTATCACAGTAAGAATTAACCTTTTCAGATAAAATTTTAAAACTACTCAAGCGATTTAGCGCATTGATTTCGCGGTCCAAGACGACCAAACGCTTTGAAAAGTCTGCTTTATCGATATCACTTAGCTCTATAGCCCCTTCAGCATCAGCAATGTATTGGCTCATTATCGAAAGCAATTCTTCCCATTGAACCTGTAAACTGCTCTTGCCTTCATTTGAACTGTGAGAGTGAGTCTTAATCTTGGTACCTTCTAGGATGTCGACAATTTCCACTGTAGTAGCCCAAAGATGTTGAAGTCGAGTACGTAGCTGAGCCTCAATGTTAAAACTTTTACCACTAGCATGGTCATAGCGATAAATCACATGCAAGCTTCGGTAACCACAATCATTAGGTTTAGGACTAGTAATATAGTCATCAATATCTTTAATTCTAACTCGGCCTACCTTCTCAACTGTAAGTTGCAGTTGAGATTTCACCTTCTCCAATGAAATTAAATCCGGAAAAATCGCCCTGCAGCCGCCAATATCATTCATATTGGTTACACAAGTAGCATTTGCCGTTTCACCATCAAGAGATTTACGCTGCAACTTATCTACGATTGTTTCTAAGCGCTTTAACCGTGTAACTGGTTTAACATCTATACCGAGCTCACGGCAACAGCGACCAACAAGATATGCGATAGTGTTTAATGGCTTTTCGTGTGCGGCTCGAAACTGTTGGATTGTAGCAGTAGCTGACTTGAGGTCGCCCTCTCTCTTGCGAAGCCGTCTTCCAGCTTTCTTTACCCCATTATTTGAGTACGAGAAGTCTTCAGCAGCACTTTCATTTACCGTTCTTTCTATAAAATCTTGAAAGTCCAGTTCGTAGTCGTCTTGGAAGGTTTTTGAAGCTTGTTCAGCTGTGGGGGTGTCGTCAATGTAAAAACTGACGACACTATTTTCTTTGTTACTCACAGGCTAGCTGTTCGTCCGGATTGTTTGATTTGAGTGTAATGGGCTTGAATCAAATGGTCCGGAATCACTTTTTGGTGTGTGCCATCCCATACCTGATGCCATGGACTTCCTTCGCGGTGAGTTAAATCTACAAGTTGAGGCCCCGTCAAATGGCCCAGCTTAGAGACTACATCTTTAACAATAGACTCACTTTCTTGGTCTAGTGCTACATCACATTGTTCAGTGATCACACTACTACCGTAAGATTTAAAGCGAAAGTAAACAGATGGCACCACTGGACCAAACTTCCAAGCAAATACATCATCTACGACGAGAGGACGCTGGAAGTGTGCCAATGATAAACCATGACAAACATAGGTAAGTTTTTGTAGCTGCAAATTGGAGAAGCATTTACCTTGCTCTTTCGCATGCTTGAGCAAGCTCCATGCAACGTCTACAGCACTGTATGTGTGATATGCTTTCATTTTTTATTCCAATTTCGTCCAAATAGTTTACATAATCCGGTTGATATAACGCAAAAAGTGTAAACCATCGCTGTATTTAAAGACAGTGATTTTATTAACTGTTAGATGCTAGTTCGCAAAAATAAGCAACATGTTCATGTGAATAGTCAGCGCTGACAGCGCGTTATATGCTCACATGCAGTAAGCAGACAATTTCCTTACATTAAGCACACAAAGTGTGTATTTTCACCCAAGCTGATCACTCAATAACCCGATCTCCTTCATGTTAATACTCACACCAAGCGCCTAGCCACCAGCTCTACTAGTGGTATTTATAGTGTAAAGATGCTTAGTCTTGGTCACTGTCCTTTGGCTGCATGTGAATAATTGAACGACCTTTTCTTTCTAGAGTCAGTTGTAACGGTTCATCTGCATGATGGTTAGTAGAAACATTGTCGCTTTCAGAGGGCTTGTGAAGGTTCTCTTTTTTAAGAGTCGCAATTTTTGACTCCAACTCTAAAATTTTTTTTCGAGCAGAGCCTAACTCCTTTTCTAGCGTGGTATTGGCTGTAGCTTCTAGTGATAGAATTCTATCAGTTTCTTGTAACTTTCGGACTTCGAGCATTGATGTTAATGAACCATTTACAAGCTCTTCAAGAACCTTCTGCTGAGTCTGTCCCCTCTTTGTGGCTAAAGCTTGAAGATTTTGACCAAATTCTATCGTGAGTTCAAAATTATACTGTTTTTTCCCCTTCCGCTTTTGCTTTTCTCTTCTCGACCTTTTCCCCCAAGCTCCATGCATAAGTAACCAGATCTCTCTACCATCAGCTGAATTTTTACAATCTATAAAAAAATTTTGAAGCCGTTTTTTAGGTGATGCTGATAACTGAAACAACCCAAAGTAATGCTTTTCGACAATTGGATTAGTTTTGGCTTTTGCTAGATACGTATTTAACCATTTCACATGAGATTCATTGTTGAAGCTAAAACCTTCTAATGGACGTATTTTTTTCTCACTCATATCACTCTAGCTTCCAGCGTTTTCAATATAGTTGGCACCCTTCACACTATAACTATGTCTTTGGACGTAGTCCAAGGACATAGAAAGAAAAACCAAGTAATATACATACCAAAACGCCCTATAAATAAATATAAATGTGATTTTATGATTGTAAACTGGACTTTCCAAGAGAATGACAAACTAAACGCTGAAGCTAGAATGCTACTGCTGCTTATGTATTTGGATGCCGAATCAGACAATTTTTACAGAAAACCTGTTCTATATATGGCCCGAAAATACCAAGCCTCAGAACGCCTTATAAGGCGCTGTCTACGCTTATTGATAGAGGCAAAAGTTATTCTCTTGATACCTGAGAAAGAAGTACCTAGAAAACGAGGAAGACCAGTCACACGCTATCAACTTACAGGCATTGATTTTGATGAGTTGAGTAGTCAGTTTGAACAACGCCCCATCTATATGAGGAAGTGGATGAATCATCTTTGGTATAGTAATCAGCATGCTAAAGAGTTGACGCTGTCAAATCGCTTAATGCTTACCCATCTTTTAAGTGAGGCTACGGAATCTGGGATTGTTGATAGTATAAGCCTTAGAGATTTATGCAGATTTATGGGATGCACTGAACGTAAAGCTCAAGCAATGCTCAGCAAGCTTAGAAGACTTGGTTATATCAGGGGATATATCAAAGGTCTCAGCCACTCTGTTCTAAAGAAAAGAAAGTCAATAATTTTTCTGAACTTATCCATGTACGATCAAAAAAGCTACTACAGCTTTATCGCCCATTTAAAATCGTCTGGTGCGCTGAATCCCGTTTACAACCTCACAATACCTTTATTATTTCAAAAAGTTGCTGACGTAAAATGCAATAAAGAGTTTGCAGAACACATAGATTACTTTATTGAAAGTGAAATCATTAAGTTCATCAATGTCGAAGGAAAGGTTTGTACAGACATTGAGTGGTATGAGCGTGTTATACGTGAACACTTTGCCTGGGCAACACTTAAGCTTGAGAAAGAGAAAGTCAATAAGTTAATCGAATTTCTTGCTTATCGTGCATTGGACCTAGCACGTACAATCAAAGCCCTTGATGTTGTTGATGGAAAGCAATTTGCGATTGGTATCAATGAGAAAAATCAGAGACTCCTTCTCAAACGGGGGGCCTAACTTTTTATCAGAGTAACTTTTGCAAGTTTTGAAGCCACTGGAAGCCTTGTTGAACAAAGATACGTGGCTTGAGGAATGGAGTGAAAGACTGTCGGTAATAATAGTATTTATATGAATCTTATCTAATTAATTACAACAACCTATCTACCTATTGAGAACACTAACCAATAGGAATGATAGAAATGAACAATTATCTTGAACATACAGAAAGACTCACCATTGATGATATGGACTTACCGGTATACTCCAAGAAAGGACCTCTAATACCTTCCTGCCTTTTAGCTATTAAAAGCACTTTTGATAGGGCTCTAGAGCAATACTCTCGAACGTTGCTACTTCGTATCGATTTAAGATACCCCAAAAGTTTTTCAAGCGAGAAAGTATCAAGTAAGCAAATCACAAAATTTCAAGAGTCCTTCAAAGCGATGATGTGTGCTTACCTAAAACGTAAGACGCACAACCGCCACTCTAAGCCACGATTTATCTGGTGCAAAGAGGCCGTCAAATCAGAGCATCCACACTATCACGTTGCTGTGTTGCTAAATGGTGATGTTTTTCAAGGAATGGGGCCTTACAATGATGTTACGGGAGAATACGTTTCAGGGATGATTGCTAAAGCTTGGGCAAGTGCAACTGGTCTTTCGGTTGAACAAGTAAGTAGTGCGGTTCATTTTGCTGAGAACGGCACGTGTGAAATCAATAAGAGGTGCGATAAAGAGCTCTATGAGAATCAATACAATCAAGCCTTTTACCGTGTTAGTTACTTTGCTAAAAAAGAAAGCAAACTACCTGGGAACGGAAGAAGCTTCGGTTACAGTCGCTATTGAGTTTACAAAAAAAGAAAGGCCCCTGTGGCCTTTCAGTTGTTTAATCCGCATTAAAACGGTAACTCCCTTCACTAGAGTGAATGTCAATTTGTAGGACTCTACAGGGCGTTGTAGTGACATAACCAGTAGACTCTCCGTACTTCAAATCCACTTCGGGATAAGGAAGCCATTTCACACCACTAGACTTGTTGTTACTGGAAGGCTTTTTGTAATCAGGGTTGCTCATGTTTTTGAGTAACTCTTCAGATTGGCTGTATTTATTCTTGTTGACGGTAATCTTTGGTGTTTCTGGTCTAGCGACTTCACAGTTACCTCGGTTAACTTCGATCCCGAAGACAGTCGAGTAGTCAAAGAGGGACGTTACATATATTTTCGTCTTTGGTCCCCATCGGGTGTTGATGTCTTTGTATTCGACTTTGTAGCCCTCAGCAGACGCAGTAAAGGTCATGAGCAGTGTTAGTGCTGCGGTAATTACAATAGGTTTCATGAGAGATATCCTTTATATATTATTCAATGAGTTGATATTAAAAGGTGGTTGCGACAACTTATGTCGAAGAGAGATTGGCTTTGAGAGATGTAACCGTAGCGGCGCTTATCTACCAGCCAAAGAGATAGCGTAAACCGCCTAAACATGCCCCTAGCGCACCGCCTATAATTTTGCCCAGGTGCTTGCCTGTCGTGCCAAACACACTTCCTATTTCTTCGCCGTATTGCGCACCTTGAGTCGTAGTGTCGAAGATTGCCTCCCACAAACTAAGACTGGTTTTTTTGTTGTAATCACTGGCATCGTTGTCTTTCCAATTCTCATGTCGAGGGGAAAGCGTGCGATTCGCCAGTAAGAGCCGTTTATTTTTTGGTAAACGTTCAACAATCAAATACAGCAACTTGGAAAGGTTATAGGGCCGTTGCTTGGCCAATCCATCACAGTGCCCCGCAACGTAGTAGACGGGCTTTAGATAAACCCCTGTTGCACGCAATACGCGTCGATGAACCGAGCGCACCATGGTTTCAAGATAAGCTTTTGATGCGGGTGTCGGTGTATTGCTTTCGTAGTCCCAGGCTTGATTTCCTTTTAACGCATTATCGGCTTGATTAATGGCGATGATTAAACGGTGCTGTGCGTCTTCGCCTAATACCGGAATAAGAACATCGCTAATCAAGGTGATAGGTGTACCTAAATCGCGTGAGCTACCATCAAGAATCACAAGTACCAAGTCAATCACGAAACGGTTCTGCTCATCTCTCGCTCTCAGCGTATTTTTCAATAAGCGGGCATGGCGCTTATCTTCTTCGATACCATCCCCCAGACCAGGACTATCCCAAAGAATAAGATTGTTCAGACGATATTGCGTAACACCCTGCGTGTGCGGCTCACAACTGATGCCCACCTCTGCAACACTCATGTCAAAGAGAGCGTTAATCGTTGAGCTTTTTCCTGCTCCGGTGGCTCCTGTAATGAGGATGTTGAGCTCGGTGGCTCTCATTTGTTTGAGGTTATCGAGTAACTTGGTGCGAGTACGCTCATTGAGGGATGCCTGGCGTATCTCACTTTCAAGCGTAGTGAAAAGATCGTGCTGTTCGGACATAAGCGCTCCTTAGTTAGCGTCCGGAAAAATTACAACTAGCTACCTCCTTATGACGAACAAATCATGAGGACAGAAAAATGAGACTAATTCGACTAAAAGAAGTGCTGGGTAATACAGGTTTGAGCCGTGCGTATATGTACAAGCTCATGGCAGAGGGTAAGTTCCCTAAATCGGTATCACTGGGTTTTCGCAGCGTGGCTTGGGTAGAAAGCGAGGTCCAAGACTGGATATTAGAAAGAGTGACAGAGCGAGATGAACAGTTGGGATTACCACAACCAGAAGTTTGATTGATTCTTTGGTGGAGATATAAAGCAGCAGGTTAAAGCTTGGCTAGATTGATAAAAGTTAATGAGAAATCTGAATGTCGTCGTAACACTCCCATTCGACGTACTGAAGAAAGTTTTGCTCCCACATTTGATACAGCTCATCGAAACCTGGAGAGCGAATGCTTTGCCATCCCGTGGCGACGGTAAAAGCGACTTGATTGCCAAAGTCAAAATCAATGCATCGCTCTAACTCCGGATAATAGCTCCCCATATACGCAAAATCGGTAATGTAGAGAATATCAACCGTTTTACCATTCACAATGTTGAGGCCAATCTCAACCGGATGATATCCCCCTTCTTCCGCGCTATAGCTTTTGTCTCGAAAATGGATAGAGAGGGCATGGCTGGTGGACTGTGTTGATTCCATTGAGGCATGACAATGTTGGTTTAATAACGCCAGAAGCTTATTAGAAACAGGCAGCACTGACGGCGTAAAATTCAGTATAGACATGGCTAGATCTCCTAAAAGTGGCCGAGGTTAAAATGTGATCATGAGTGGTGTTCATCGAAGGTTTGAATCATCGATAACTGAATGTCATCAAAGAGGGACTGAGTAAGGTGTCGAGAGAGCGCGTTCAGCCAAGTATCTAACAGCGCTTTCACTTGCGGGTGTGCGAGACTTGCAGCACCGCTATCTGGTTGATAACACCAAAGATTGAAGAGATGAAAGTAGAGTTCAGGCTCCATCTCACTCGGTTTATTTTCCGAATAAGAAAAACTCGCTAAACAGACGACCTGCCAATCTTCACTGGCCGAAGTCCGACGAAATTGTATTTCAATGGGGTGAAGCCCCTGCCCCGTCTGGTAATAGCGTCTTTGTCGACAGTTCAGGACCATACGCTGAGCTTGTGGAGGAATCGAATAACGTTGGATTATCAAAAGCAATGCTCGATGAAAGCTATCCTGCAATTCCAGTTCACCCGATGTTTTCTGGATCATAGTAGCCCCCTTTCTGCAAAAGAGATGGCGCTATCGCCAACCACGATATGATCAAGAACTCGAATGTCCACCAGCGCTAAAGCCTCTTTGAGCCTTTGCGTAATTTGTTTATCGGCTTGGGAAGGTGTGGCATCACCAGAAGGGTGATTGTGAGCAAAGATGAGTGCGGCGGCATTGACTTTTAAAGCCGCTTTGAGGACTTCTCGGGGATAAACACTTGCCGAATCAATTGTGCCAAAGAAGAGCTCTTCAAAAGCAATAAGGCGATGCTGATTATCTAGAAACATCACCGCAAACACCTCTCTTTCATGGTGTTTTAATTTGCAAGATAAATAGGTTTTTGTTGCTTCGGGATTGCAATATTGTTCGCCTCGGAGAGCCCGTGTGGCAAGGATTTCAGCGGCCGCGTCGAGCACCTTATCTGCTGTGACAGGACCATCAAAATAGTAGTTGTTTTCGTGCATAAAAAGCTCCTAAAAATGAAACCGTTGGGATATACACGAAGATAATATCTATCTGAAATTCCTTTCATTACTGCTACACATAATGAAATGGTCCAATTGAGATAAAAAGAGCTTCCCTGCTGATAACAATCGATATTCGCTTACGTTTAGTAGATACACTCAACTTTCAAAGGCAAGAGATGCATGTGAGCCTAATGACATAAATCAAATAAATAGCATTCAATAATCAGATAATACTAAAAGTGTTAATTAACCACACATTAAGAGCTTGATTGCACTGCTATTTGTGAGTATAAGGTGATTCTAGTTCAAAAAATCAATCATTTAGATAACAATAAAGTCAATGAATATAAAACTAATTAGTAGTGCGATCAGTGTGGTTATGTTGTCAGGCTGTACAAGTATGATGCAGAGAAACGACTTCGATAGCTTCAATTCAAAACTTGATTCTGGTGACTTTTCGGGAGCATCTCAAGTAGCCTTAGAACATGCTGGCTACGATAACGATTCAGGTGAAACAAGCGACCTACTATGGACATTGCAAGCTGGTGCAAGCTTGAACTATGCAGGTGAATACGAATTATCCACCAAGCTGCTTGATGAAACAGAAACAATGATGAAAGAAGAAGATACGGAAAGTACTGCTTCTGAGGGAGTTGAGCTTATTGGTTCAATGGTTGGAAATGACGCCATGTTGGCTTACGAACAAGCGCATTACGACGGCATCATGACAAATACCATTAAAGCATGGAATTTTATATCACTTCATGACTATCAAAATGCTCGCGTTGAACTAAATAGAGCAGAAGAGCGACAGCGTAGAGCTGCTCAACATTTTGCAGATATCATTAAGGAGCGAAGCGAAGAACTGGAGTCTGAAGCTGGTGAGTCAAGCGCTTTGGTAAAGCAGACCATAGAATCGGATTTGACACAAAATACACTAAAAAAAGCAGGTATTGAGCAAGGCCAATGGAAACCTTATGAAGGCTACGTAAACCCTTTTACTACATACTCTTACGGTCTTCATTTACTCATCACAGGTAAATCTAAGTCAGACTTTGAAAAAGCTGCTAACTCTTTCAAGCGTGTACACTCTCTTACTGGTTCACCTGCTGCCAAAGCGGACTATCAATTGGCACGTAGTATGGTTAAAAATCCAAGCCAATCTAAGCTAAAAGATCAAGTTTGGGTGATTTTTGAAAATGGCAAATCGCCAGTGAAAGAAGAGCGTCGAATTGATCTGCCAATTTTCTTACTGTCTAACAATGTATCTTATGCTGGTATCGCAATTCCTACCTTGAAAAAACGCGGTACAACATTTGACAGCATTACAATTAATGGTTCAAAGACCAGCACTATTGCAGATATGGATAAGATAATTAGTGCCGAATTCGATCAGGAGTTTCCATATATTTTAGCTCGTGAAATCACCCGAGTAACATTAAAAACCATCGCTCAAAAACAAGTTAAAGATGAAAACGCTTTACTTGGTGATGCATTAGCCATTTTACAAATGGTGACTACTGGTGCTGATATTCGAACTTTCTCAGCCCTACCGAGTGAATATCAAGCAACTCGAATCAAAGCCAAACACAATACAGTTGAAATAAAGGCGGGATCTTTCACTATTCCAGTTGAGCTTAGTACAGAATCTAACAAACACATCATCTACGTGAAAGCGGTCTCTCCATTAATAGAACCATCCGTAAAAGTCGTAAATATTTAAGGATAAACATGAAAAAATTGACAATTGCAGCTGTTGTAGCTGCGATGAGCTTGGTTGGTTGTAAAACAACCACATCTTATATTGATGCTGCTGATACAACGACAAATGTGGTAGCAGCCCTCTCTTACGCTGATTTCTCGAAAGCAGCAAATGAAATGGCTGATGACATTATTTCTAATAAATTGATGACTCACCCTCAAGCAGATGTTGGTGGTCGATACATTATTTATGTAAGTGGCATTGAGAATGACACTATGCAGCGCTTAGACACTGATCAGCTAACCAAATCTTTAAGAGTAAAGTTACTTCAATCAGGAAAATTCTTAGTAACAACTGCATTCGGTGAGGACGATGCCACAAAAAAAATGCGTGATTTAAAAAATTCCAAAATGGTCAAACAGGCAAGTGTCAAAGGAGATAACCAAGTACTAGCCCCAGACTTTAGCCTATCAGGCAAAATCCTTCAGCGAGACTCAACTCTAGATAACGGAGATACACGAATTGAGTACTATTTCCAAATGTCACTAACCAATATAGAAAATGGTTTAGCGTATTGGGAAGGAGAGCGAGTAGTCGGCAAGGTAGCGGATGGCTCAAGTGTGAGCTGGTAGGTAGCGTCAAATGATGGGCAGTGAAAGCTGCCCATTACTTTTAGTTAGAGGGTTAGGTGATTAAAAATGAAATTAAACCAATTACTTACAGCAATGGTAATCGCTGGCTTGTCATTACCAACACATGCATCTCAAGAAGGTAATTTAGTAGATACAACAACGGTAGCAGAAATAACAGAAGAGGCTGCGGGCAAACAAACCGATAAAGATGTGGTCCAAGTTCAAAACGATGTTGATACCACTGATGCCATTGATGAAAAGCTTGATGCTTATGTGTCAAACGTAAAACGCACCTTATATAAACAGGGTAAGCAACATAGTGTATTTATTTATTCTGGTTCTGCTGAAATCATGGCAGATCGCAATGACCCTCGATGGGCAGAGTTTCGAGTAGCAGCATTAGATAAGGCCGTATTAGAGGCGCAAAAAGAATACTTACAAACACTAAATACCAGTGTCGAAAATAACATGCTTTACTCCATGACAAAAAATAGCGGCTTGCCGACCCCGACTGAAGAGGATTTTAAGAGTGACTCTCAGATGGCGAGCTTCTTAGATAAAGTGGTTGCGGTGCTAGAAGGTAAACTTGATGCAGAATTACAAGAAATGGGGATTGATCCAAAAGAGTTTGAAGCAGCCCCACCATCGATCAAGCGCGATCTATTTAAAGAGTCAGTGATCAAGCAGACTATAAGGTCTTCATACGGTGATTTGGCTGGAATGATGATTATCAAAACTTATGAAGAAATCAGAGATTCTGGTCAAGGGACAGTTGGGGTTGTTCTTGCTTTGTCTGCAAATAAACGAGATCAAGTTCGTGCAATGATCGATTCCGGCGGTCAAATTACACCACAGAAAGATAAAGCTAACCCTAAAATGACATCTATCTACGATATGTTCTATAACCAAAAAGACAGTCTATATCTGAAGGTAGGAACTCAAGTTAGCTATGACTCCGACGGCTATCCCATGTTGATTTCATACGGTCAAGCAGGCGTTACTTATACATCCTCACCAACGGAAAGAAAAATTGAACGTAAAGCAGCTAAGAGCTTTGCAACGAACAACGCTTGGGCGAGCTTGGCACAAACCTATAATCTGAATGGCGATTTCCAAGAGTCAACTTCAGAGGAAAACCGTGTCAGTAAAGCTGAGCAGTTCGATTTGATAACGGGTGCTGTTCGCAAAAAGTCCCCAGGCTTAACTAATGAATTAATCAAATCCGTTCAACAAAGTGCTTCAATGACATCAAGTGTACAAAATATGACTGGTGTAAGTACTGAGTTTGAATGGCGTCGTAAGCACCCTGTGATGGGGCATGAAATGGTGGGGACGGTACTCGTTTGGCATCCTAAGAAGATTGTGAGTGCAAAAAATATGGCAAGTGGAATGAGTGCTGAAAAGCTGGAGCAAGAAGCCCTGGGAGCAGAAACTCTCTCTGATAACATTAACTCGGCTGAATCGGAAGATATGTTTGATGTGGCGGATTTTTAACATGAATAAAAGGCTTATACTACTTTGCGCAGCAAGCTTATTCTCATGTTTATCTAGTGCTGCAAGTTATGAGAAAGTTATAACAAATGGGCAAGGAGAAACATTAGATCAGGCTATTGATGTCAGTTTAAGGCGTGCGGTAGAACAGGTCTCAGGTGTATCTATTGAAAGTGCCCGCACTTCACTCCTTACATCAATTAACGACGGAAAGACAAAACAGTTAAACGACTCTATGGCAGATGGCACTGCAACATACTCGCGAGGGAACGTTAAGTACAAAGTGCTACATGAAAAGTGTTCAAGTTATGGCTGTGAGGTAAAGTTAGAGGTTAAGGTTGAGGTTGACCCTAGAGAGAAAATAAAAGATCAAAATGCCAAAAGAAGAACAATCGCTGTTGGTAGTTTTTCTGGCCCAAAAGGCACTATTATCGGCAAAAAAGTCGAAGAACTTTTGGTGCAAGACCGAAAGTTCAAAGTACTATATGACAGACTCGACCCAACGTTACAGTATTTTGTAACTGGTCAGGTTGTTACTGCTAACACTAACAAAAGTGTCGTCGATAACTCACGTACCGTAGAGCTCACAGGGGAAAGCATTAAAGATGTGAAAACCTACTATAGCTCTAAAGTTTTGGTAAAATTTCAAATTCTCGATGTTGTCAATAATCAAGTGAAATGGTCAGCAACTATTCCAACCACTTCAAGTAGAAACAATTTGAATCTTCTGGTTGATATTGCTTCGAAAAAAATATTTAACCAACTAAAAGATAACATTTATCCGTTAGTGGTTTTAGTTGGCGATAATGGCTCTTTAGTTTTGAACTCGGGCGGCAATACAGTTAAGCAAGGACAATACTTTGATGTCTTCAATTTGGGTGAAAAATTTATCGATCCAGTGACAAAAGAGAGTTTAGGCCACGATGAAATCAAAGTTGCGACCATTGAAGTGACCAAAGTATTGCCTAAGTTTGCCTATGCAAAAGTAGTAAAAGGAAATATTGCAGAAATCGAAAATCATAGTATTGCACGTAAGTCCGCTTATACGAAGTCAAAACGAAAGCAAACAGAGCATGCGAAGCCAAAAGTCGTTAAGCCTAAAGAGGAAAAGAAAACTACAGGGATCATTCTCTAAATACAAACACACTTTAAATAATATTCAGCAGAAAGTGGGATGATAAGACAGGACCAATGTCAGCACTAATGGAAAGGCAAGGCTCTCAGACCTTGCCCTTCATTTAATCATGCCGCATACCACCCGTCAGCCAGCACTTCAGCTTGATCCAGAACCAGCTTAATTGCCTCTTCTGCTGCATCAGGTGGATATTTCCAGCGACGCAATAAACGGCGTACAAGGTTGCGCATCCGCGCACGCACGCTTTCTCGTTTCTGCCAATCTACAGTAGCCGATTTACGCAGTTGGTGCGTGAGTTCAATAGCGAGTTGGCGCAAGTTGTCATCGCCTAAGGTGCGCACAGATGCCTCGTTGGTGACCAATGCACGGTAAAACGCAATTTCATCAGTGGAAAGCCCCAGTTTTTCCATCATCTCAGCGTCAGCTTGCATCTCTTTCGCCCACTGTATCAGCTCTTCAATCACCTGCGCGGTTTCAATGTTGCGATTATGGTATTTCTGCAGAAGAGCCATCGCTCTATTTTCTAGCTACCTGTTTGATATCAAAAGTGAAGAACATCATTTCTTCGATTCTAAGAACTTAATTCATCTTCTGGATAACGACCCTGGGCCAATCACAAAAGAGTGGTTTAAAGATGAATGCATCGAATGTTGGGAAGCGCTTTATGTAGATGGCCCACGTTATGCTTATACCGAGCTTGTCTACCCTGACGACAGTGGTGTCATTTTTGAAGAATACGTACCACTAGACATGGTAAGTGAAGATGTATGGGATTCGCTTTATGAGCGCTATAAAAACAAACTGAAAGAACATGTAGAGTTCGCCCAATAACTCTTGTGTCTTACCTCTCATCAAACTAAGAAAATAACCGTCAATAATAGGAACCAAGAGAAAATGACCGCGACAATTTCAGTCAGTAAAAGTGCGATATTTGAGCTAATCATGGCTGGTTTAGAGGCTTATGCGATAAAGCACGAGGGCAGCAAATCAGTCTCCATAGAGACAGCGGCCCACCTTTGGGGATATGCGAATAAAGCCCACCCATTTAAATGTACGATAAATCATGTTTCTGTTGAAACATCAGCTAAAAGAAAACGCTCTTCAGTTGAATGGAACCCACTCTCTCTTTCAATAAAAAAAGATATCGCTAAAGTTTTCGGCGAGGATTATCAATACATTGGAACGGCTCATTCTCATCCCTACTTACGCGAAGAGGTCATTGACGCAGCAACGATTAGAAGCAATAAACTGTACGAGCTATCTTCTTCGGATCACTGGTGTGAGCTTGCGCGTCCTGAAATACAGGTTGCAGGAAGATCATACAGTGTGGCAATGATATTAACGGTCCACTCTATGCTAAAAGCCAACAATCGAATGGATGGGATTTATGGTGAAGCACCGCTTATTGAATTTTCACTAGGAAATATCAAATGCTGGTTATATGGTCGAGTATTTGAGCACAAACTTAAGTCATCTTTAACTGACGAAGAACAACACAGCTTTGAGCGCTATCAACTGGATATTAACGATTTCTCAGACGATGAAACTATCGCAGTACCTGTAGAAACCATCTTAGAAAGCAACATCGCTCTTGATGTATTATGTGAAAGTTTTGGTCGGCTGAAATTTGAAGGGAATAACTCAACATATCACTCGGCTGACGATGCTGAGGGCAGATGGTAAAGAAACGAAGCAGAAGTCTCGTGAAATAACCACCTCTAGCCACCTATCAAAACTAATTCGCCCCCGACTTCTGTTCTTCCTAATACTTGAAATCAGGTATTAGGAAGGTGATTGCTCCTTCCTAATACTTAAGCACTGCGCATAATGGGGCTATATCATTAATTTCAGGCCTCTCACTTGAAGAGATCGAGTTCGGTGCGATTCCTACCATTATGTTTAGCTTGATAAAGAGCATCATCGGCACGTTTAAGAGTCTCGCTAATCGGCTCATCTTCTGCTGACCAATGAGACACTCCGATAGAAATCGTAACATGCCCTACGGCATCAAACTTGTTTAATGCAATAGATTTACGGATTCTCTCGGCAACGAGTTTAGCCTGATGTATGTCGGTTTTGACTAAGAAAACGATAAACTCTTCGCCACCAGAGCGGCAAACAATATCAACTTCTCGTGCCTGAGCCTTGATCATACTTGCCACACTGACTAATAAATCATCGCCGACATCATGACCAAAGCTATCATTCACTTTTTTAAAGTAATCAACATCCAAAACTAGCACAGAAAAGGGAGTTTTTTGTGCGAGCAAGGTATCAATCGCCTTACCTTGACCTCTGCGGTTCAGTAGCCCAGTCATGGGATCAGTTAAAGTATCTAGGTGCAGCTGATCAATAGTGCTGGATACAATATTGAACGTGCTGAGAAATGAACGTTTCAAGTATGACGCTTCAAAATACCAAGGCTTCACTTCATTTAAGTCTTGCTTGGTAGAGTTATGGCTTTCAAAACTTTTGACTACACTGGCTAATTGCCATAAAGGTTTCGATATAAAAATAGAAGAAACCCAAATAATCAAAAATATAAGAACACTAACTGGGAGTGACTCTATAAACATATGCCACATTTGATCGTCAAGCATAGACAAAACGCGCTCTTCTGGCTTCTCAGCAATAATCCCCCAGCCAGCATGTTTTACGGGCGCGTATCCAGAGAGCATGCCAACGCTCTGGGAGTTAACGATAGCTTTTCCCCCTTCCTCACCACGACTTACCGCTCTTATTGCTTCGTTATTAGTAATAACTTCTCCAATTCGTTGCGGATCAGGGTGATAAATCAACGTCTGATGCTTATCGACAACATACAAATATGACCCATCTTTGTAACTATGCTGCCCAAGAATTGTCCTTAATATATTTTTTTGATCGAGGTAGATGGTTCCCGCAACATAGCCTAAGTAATCGCCGTTTTCAGAAAAGATAGGATACGACATGCTTGTCAAATAGTTACCAGCAGGGGATACAAATGGATTCGTGATAAGTGGAGTTTTCGCGTTTAGAGACTGTAACGCGCTTTCTTCAGTTAATTGAACACCTTTCACTTCAATAGTTTCTGGTGAAACCGATATGATGACGCCGTCCGCATTAACAATTACGACAGAGTTGAAAGAGTCGGTTTGAGTTCGCAATCGATTTGCCTCTTGCTGCAATACAAGCGGTTCAAGCATTCTACGGCTGATTATAGGTGCGCTGTACTCTAGTTGGGATAAAGCATAATCAATAAAAGTATCCGTTATTTCCGCCATTTTAACGGCATATACACGGTTGGACTCTATGGTATTGTTAACTAGCAGCTCATGCTGAACTCTATATATGGAGTGAAAAGTATTAAGAAGAGTGACTAGTACACTGAACACACTCAGGCACAGAATTAACTTTCTCAGATTTAACTTATCCCTCATCTGTTTCATTTCCTCCATATACTCCATAAGTTAAATCATCCATTTTTTCATTAGATATAAAAGACATTGCCACTCACAGATCTATACTAACTCAAAGACTTAATCAGACCTTTGAATACTCTGTATGAAACATCACTCCTTACTTAGAGTTATCTTGAGCAAAACCCCATAGAGAGTAACTCCAAGACGTGACTAACCAACATACATTAAAACGCCAGAATAGCCCTAACAGTCTGTGATTGATGCTCGATGTAACATTTTTAACACTTTAGTGATGTGCCTCTAGATTGACATGCAATTTAATGATAATTTACTTATTTAAGTATAAACTTACTCATGGGCAGTACACAAATAATACTGTGGTCAGTATGAAAAGAGATATAAAATCCTCCACTAAGTTCGTTTTTACTTACTTTGTGTTTGCGTCGCTATGGGTTTGGTTCTCAGATAAAGCAGTAGAACTCCTATCGAGCAATACACAAGTCTATACCTTGGTTCAATCACTGAAGGGAATGTTATTTATAGTGGTCACATCTTTATTGCTGTGGGGACTGGTAAAAAAGAACAATCGAGAACTTGAACAAGCGAATGACATTGACTCTGTAACCGGTTTACACAGCCCTTTGGTATTTTTTCGCTACCTAGAACAAAAAATCCAAAGTGCCAAAGAAGATGAACACTACGTTCTTTTTCTTCTTGATATTGATAACTTTAAACCCATAGCCGATCACCTCGGTTTTACGAAAAGTAGTCAGTTTCTAAAGGATATCGCACAATCTATTGACTCTCATACGGTCTTTCCTCTTCTCTCATCACGAATACACTCTGATGGGTTTGCTTGTTTGGTACGAATGCATGATGAAAACCAAATAGCTCTGCACTTAGCTCGCGTTCAAAAGCAGTTTAATCAACATGCAAAAAATCATGAGATTGATGTGACATGCTCTATTGGTGTGGCCTTCTACCCGTATGATGGAGAGAGTGTCAAGCAACTCATGTCGTCGGCAAAATATGCTCTAGCTCAGGCAAAAAAAACAAAAAATACTATCCGATACCACGACAAAAAACTCGCTGAAGAAGATTTCCAAAAACAACGCATGATTATAGAGTTGCGTCATGCGATTCAAGAAGAGCAAATACAGATAGTCTTTCAACCAAAATATCGCCTAAAAGACAAGAGAATGACGGGAGTTGAAGTGCTATCTCGCTGGACCCACTCTCAATACGGAGATATACCTCCATCAGTATTTGTCACGCTGGCAGAAGAAAATAATCTTAGTAGCGCTTTAACGAAGCTAGTAATCAAGCAAGCATCAAAGCAACTTAAAGAAGCTCAGCTCCTAGGCCGTGTCATCCAAAGCGTATCTGTAAATATTTCAGCGACTGAGCTAAATAGCATTGAGGGTATTCATCAAATTGAGTATCAGCTAAATCAAGACACTGAACTTTCAAAGTACCTATGCCTTGAAATCACAGAGACAGCCACACTTAAGAATATAGAAAAATGTGCAAGCCTAGTAAAAAAAATGAAAAGGTCTGGTGTAGCGTTCTCTATCGATGACTTTGGGGTCGGTTATACCTCATTTGGAATTTTCAATAGACTCGACGTCGATGAAATCAAGATAGATCGTAGTTTCATCAAAGATATTGCGGTTGATTATCGTTCAAGAGCGATCACTTCAGGCATTATCGACATTGCAAAAGGGTTCGGAATTCAAGTCGTTGCGGAAGGAGTAGAAACCGATCACCAGTTACGAATTCTTGAAGAGTTAGGCTGTGAACAAGCCCAAGGTTTCTATCTAAGCCACCCAATACCTGTTGAAGAATTAAAAGAGAAATTAAATATAACTTCGCAAGACAATAAAGTTGATTTCATTGCAGTGTCTAGCAGGCCCAAAAACTGAAGGAGCGTTTGTCCCAAACGCATGCTGTGGAGGATTGCTGAACTGCCGACGACGAGCATCATTAATTGAGCGCGTTACTCAATACTGGAGTGATGCTAGACAACTTGTTCTATCGAGGAGAAACAGCTCCCCCTGAAACGGTTTTCAGTGCTTGATGTTTACTTTTGCTTTTTGTTTTTTTCTGCTTCAATTTTGCTAGTAGCTTAACTGCTTCAGCCCTAGTCAAGTGACGTTCATTTTTAAGCAGCTTCTCTAATTTTCTCTCTATACGACTGACCACAACTCAAATCACCTACGGCATCTTAGTTCATCAGTCAAACTACTAAAACTTTCGAGTAGATACCATACTCTTTGCAAATCGCTTTGTCCCATTGTGAGTTACGACACCAGCACATTCGCAGTACGACCTAGTTGTACTAACCTGTGGGTTTGTAAGGTCAAGCATGAGTTGCGACACTTTAGTTCAGTCTAAATCTTCTTTACTCGCGTTTTCTCGTAGTACATATTCTCATCGGCTTTAGTTATCGCTGACTCTAGGGAAAAGTCTGCTCCTTCAATAATATACTTACCTATTGACGTACCTACCTGCACCTTACCTTTGCCGATATTTATTGGACCAGCGAGTGCACTCTCAATTCTCGACATCACCTCTTCCGTGTAGTATTCCGCTTCTCTATTGCTACTCCCAACGCTCCCTAAAAATACGACAAACTCATCTCCGCCATACCTTGATACTAGGCCGGAAGCCCTCACACTACTTTTCATACGTTCACTTACTTCACGTAATATGTGATCGCCTACTGTATGGCCATGATCATCATTAATTTTTTTGAAATCGTTCAAGTCAATAAATAGAAAAGCAGAAAAAGTGTTTTCACTTATCCTCTTTTTTAGGTATCGTTGTACGCTTTCGATGAGTCCACGCCTGTTGAAAACTTTAGTTAATTCATCCATTTGAGCTTGCTGGCATGCCTTCTTTTCGAGTTCCTTTTGCTTTGTAATATCAGTCGAAATACCTAAGATAGCTACAACCTCATTAGAGGATTCGGGGCTATAAATTGGTGATTTCATCTCAAGATAAATCCGTTGCTTACCATTTGCATCATTAATGAAAACCTCTTCCCTAGTCGTTTCTCCCTTGATGACCTTAGCATCAATATGCTTTATGAACTCAACGGTATCCTCTGGTAAAAAATCCGAATCTCTTATTTGACCCAGTTTTTTCTTATCAATTCTCATTAACTGCAGGCTTAGGTTATTTGCATAGATATATCTGGATTGCGTATCTTTGATGAACACATATGTCTCGAGATGATCAAGAGATTCAATAAGATCATCAAGATTAACTCCCAGCCTTCCTAATTGAAGATACATTATGGCCTCCAGCATGCAGCAAAATATTTTATGTATATGATAATTTTTTGTTATTTTTATTGGTGTACTGTATTACATTTGAAAATATTGATTTTAGTAATACTAAAGAGGTATTAAACATACCACTCAATAGTACTAAAGCACCGTCAATGTGAGGGACTTTTTGGAGTAGTTATTTGATCTATATAACAGTCAACGTTTTGATGAAGGTTAACCCTAAGCTCGTTTAGTTGGAGAGATGATAGTGGATGCTGCCGATGGACAAGAGAAGGGAGCATACGAAAAATCTTAGCGAGTTATGTATTCTCTCTATCGTCTTCCAAAAGACTTCCCCATTCATGAAGCCCACATAGCCAAAGAGCCACGATTAAATTTCGCTCAGATAAAGAGTAACACCCCCTAACTAGTAAGAATAATCTCTAAGAATTTTACAAATGCTTAGGCAACTTCATCGACTCTAAAGGAATGACATTGCTTGTATCTAACGCTTGCAACTTTTCTCCCCATGCTTGCAGTACCACTAACTGCTCTTCAAGATAGTCGTGATGGTTATATACCCGCAACATACCTGGTAGCTGGTGACCAACCGTCTTTTCAATCGCCACGATATCCAGCCCCATTTCGCTACAACGGCTGATAAAGGTGCGGCGTAGATCGTGTGGCGAAAAACGCTCAAAATCTTCCGGTAAATTGCGTTTGATCAGAGCACGTACTGCTGCGGGTTCTTGAAGTTTGTCATCCATAAGCTGCGGCCAAACAAGTTTCCATTTGCTTGGTACATTCTCACGCTGCTCTTTAAGAAGTTTCAGTAGGTAATCACTTAATGGTACTTTTCGGCTCTCCTGACTCTTGGTGTGACGTTCTTTTGAACTGGCTGGCAACAACCATACCTTCTCTTGCAAATCTACCTCACTCCAACGCATTTCAAGCACAGCACTAATACGTTGCCCACACCCGAGCAAAAACTGCATTAGACGGACGTTTGAGGGCTCTGTACGCCAAGAAGGCAAGCTTGTTAGCAATGTTTTCAATTCTGAAAAGCTCAAATTGCGTTTTGTGACCTTAGAACCACCACCGACATCCTTGGATTTCAAATGTGGTGCAGGGTGTGCACCAATCATATTCAAAGCTAGCGCATGGTTGATCACCTGATTGATAATTCTATGGCATGCATTAATCGCACCCGCTTTTCGCTGTCCATTCTCATCAACCTTTGCATCAAATACTTTATTAAGATCATGAATTCTCAACTCTTCTAATTTGATGTGACCAAGAAATGGTTTGACATCCCGGCTATAGGTTGCCCTCGCTTGTTCTCCTCGTAGCTGCTTGGACAAACGCTTCTCGTCAAAACTGGCAAAAGCATCATCAAAAGTTTTTGCTTCCTCTTGCTCGCGCTGTTCACGTGCCAGTTCCTGTTTCGGATTTTTATTGTTTTCCAGCCAGCTACGGTAACGCCCCGCTTCTGTTCGAGCCTGTTCAAGTGTCATCCCCGTTTCCGGTTTCAACTTAACATACCGTCCCATGGTGATTTTTTCGTGTTTGTTACCAGCCTGAAAGCGAAAGATCCAAGTCATCGTGCCCGTTGGTCGAACGCGAATATTCAATCCTTCGATTTTCTTATCTGGAATTAAATATTCCTTGCCTTGTGGCTTCAATGCTTTCAGCGTGGCATTCGTACTAATTTTATCGACTGGCTTGATCATGACTGAAAAACCTCTGTATTTCTGGGTACAGCTCTGGGTACGGCGTGGGGTACGGGGAAAGACGAGTTTTCATTGTACGGCTAAAGACATCCTTGGACAAGGAACAATTAAAATCCGATTAAAAACAACATATTAAAATGAAAAGTTGGATTTTAGAAGACGTTACAAGATTCAGAGTTCGATTTACCCACCACATGGAAGCTGGCGTGCTATTGGAACGTAAAGCTTAGTCCACCAGCTTCAGACAAAAAAAGCGAGCTCAATGGCTCGCTTTTTTTAATTTGATTCGTTTTACTTATTCCGCAGAAGTCTTCTTGCTGACAAAACCTAGCTTCTTACCAATCCATGCGAGTAAGATCATTGAAACCATGATCGCAAAGAAGTTTGAGCCTGCTTCTGGGTATTGCGCTTTAATAAACGCAGAGTGACCAAACGCACCTACGAAGAAACACGCCAAGCCAACTAATGGGATATCTTCTGATACCGGATTATTTAGGTACTCTTGGTAAAGAGCTTGTACAGCCAGTACGAGTGCAATCAATGGGAAGATTGAAAAAGACACTTCACTCATGGTCAACCATGACAACAAAGCATCACCACACATACCTGCAACCAGTGCCAAAATCAGCGTTTTCTTTTCAGATTGATTTCCATTCGACATTATTCTATCCCGCCTTTTAATCGGTTACGTTCACGTTCTTTGCGATACCAATAGGCCCCTTTGGCTATCATTCGCAATTGCATGATCAATCGCTCGGCGAGTTCATCGCGCTCACGTCGATCTAAATCTAAAGCTTCAGCTCCCGAACTGAAAACCAAAGTCACAGACGCTTCTGCTTGAGTATACGCCTCTTCTCTGGTCACGCCGGTGCTCATTAAATACTCGGTTAATTCTGCCGCAAAATGCTGGATTTCTCGAGCAACAGCGGTACGAAATTCAGCAGAAGTGCCGGAGCGCTCACGCAACAACAAACGAAAAACGTTCGGACTACTTTCAATGAATTCCATAAAGGTTTCGACCGAGGTACGAATTACGCTACCTTCTTTCACAATACGTTGACGCGCCTGACGCATCAGTTGACGTAGTAGCAAACCGCCTTCATCGACCATAGTTAAGCCTAGCTCATCCATATCTTTGAAGTGACGGTAAAAAGAAGTCGGTGCAATCCCTGCCTCTCGGGCGACTTCTCGCAAGCTAAGGCTGGAAAAGCTGCGATCCGCACTTAACTGACTAAATGCCGCATCGATCAATGATCGACGTGTCTTCTCTTTTTGCTGTGCGCGGATTCCCATCGATTTCATTCTTAACTTGCTCTTTTTCTGTAGGGTACAAGAGCCTCAATATAACGCAATTTGCTCCTACGGAGAAAGATATGTTGCTTCGCTCGCTCTGAGCGCCGAGAACGTTACTATTGGCATGCATCTAATTGCAATGTTCTCGATGCAATTTATAGACATACAACATACCAAATCACCCTTTTGGTCGATTCTGCGTGATCACTTCCACTCTCTAACAGGCATTACGTGTACCAATAGAGTAAATGAGTTAAAATCGCGCTAAAGCAATGTTAAGCAAATATAACAAGGAAGGCATCATGGCGCATGTTAATCACTATGACGTGATCGTAATCGGTAGTGGCCCTGGCGGAGAAGGGGCTGCAATGGGATTAACCAAAGCGGGACTGAATGTTGCCATTGTCGAGAAAGAAAGCAGTGTCGGCGGCGGTTGTACTCACTGGGGAACTATTCCATCTAAAGCACTGCGTCATGCCGTTAGCCGCATCATCGAATTTAATAGCAACCCGCTATTTTGTCGAAACAACACCAGCGTTCATGCAACATTTTCTGACATTTTAGGTCATGCTAAATCGGTCATTGATAAGCAAACTCGACTTCGTCAGGGCTTTTATGACCGTAACTCATGCACACTTTTGTTCGGAACCGCGCGATTTATCGATAACTACTCAATTGCAGTGATGCAAAGCGACGGTACAGAAGAAATCTATTCTGCGGATAAGTTTGTCATCGCGACGGGTTCTCGCCCGTATCAGCCTAACGACGTAGATTTCTTGCATGAGCGCATCTACGACAGTGATTCCATTCTGAGCCTGAAACACGACCCTCGCCATATCATCATTTACGGTGCGGGCGTTATCGGTTGTGAATACGCTTCTATCTTCCGCGGCCTTGGAGTGAAAACCGACCTTATCAATACCCGCGACCGCTTGTTGGAGTTTTTGGATAACGAAGTGTCAGATGCGCTGTCTTACCACTTCTGGAACAGCGGTGTGGTAATTCGTAATGATGAGACCTATGAAAAAATCGAAGGCACAGAAGATGGCGTGATTATTCACCTACAATCTGGCAAGAAGATGAAGGCAGACTGCTTGTTGTATGCGAATGGTCGAACAGGTAACACCGATAAGTTGAATTTGGGTGCAGTGGGTCTGGAAGCGGACTCTCGCGGACAACTAAAAGTAAACCGTAACTACCAAACCGATATCGAACACATTTACGCTGTAGGCGATGTCATCGGTTACCCTAGCCTTGCAAGCGCCGCTTATGACCAAGGGCGATTTGTCGCACAAGCCATTACGAAAGGTCAGGCAGAAAACTATCTGATTGATGATATTCCAACGGGTATCTACACCATCCCAGAGATTAGCTCTGTGGGTAAAACCGAGCAAGAGCTAACAGCTGCGAAAGTACCGTATGAAGTAGGACGCTCTTCGTTCAAGCATCTAGCTCGTGCACAGATCGCAGGAAAAGACATCGGTAGCTTGAAGATATTGTTCCATCGTGAAACCAAAGAAATTTTAGGGATTCACTGTTTTGGCGAACGTGCCGCGGAAATTATCCACATCGGTCAAGCCATTATGGAACAAAAAGGCTCAGCGAATAACATCGAGTATTTCGTCAATACCACCTTCAACTATCCAACAATGGCCGAAGCGTATCGTGTCGCTGCGTTGAATGGTTTGAACCGCTTGTTCTAATCTATGCTTCTTGATAGCAGACAGAAAAACAGCAGGCTTGGACCTGCTGTTTTTATATCAACATTGTGCTAGGAAGGTATCCTTGTGCCATTGGTAGAGAAAGATAACCCCTAAACCAATACCCCGCATCAACATAAAGCTCGTCATTGCAAACCACAGCGCGTGATTTTCCCACTCGGCGAACAAGTAAAAGACAACGAAGAAACTGCTGGTCGCGACAAACATACTATTGCGCATGTCTTTGCCTTTGGTTGCACCGACAAAAATGCCATCCAATAGAAAGCACCACATCGACGCAAGTGGCATCACCACCAGCCAAGGTAGATACACCGCTGCTTGCTGTTGTACCGCCTCAATTGAAGTGATCATGGCGATCAACTGCGATCCCGCCAAACCAAAGAGCGCGGTCAGTCCTAAACAAATAACCAAACTCCAAAAGAAAGTGCCGACAAGCGATTCACTCAATTGTTGCCTATCTTTGGCACCAATCGCCTTCCCGACCATGGCCTCCATTGCGTAAGCAAAGCCATCCATGCCATACGAGATAATCATCAGGAAGCTCATCAGAACCGCATTTGCAGCGACAACCTCATCACCAAAGCTCGCACCTTGGAACGTCATAAAGCTAAAAGCCGCTTGCAGACACAAAGAGCGCAAGAAAATATCGCGATTCAATTTCACGAAGCGCCCTAAACCGTGTTGAGTGCTGGTTAGCAACTTTTGAGGTGATGGTAATTGCCTCTCTCGCCAGGTTTTCCAGACACACATGAGACCAAAACCCATGCCTGAGTAGTCAGCAATCACCGATGCCAGCGCAGCGCCTTCTACTTTCCACCCCAAACCAATCACAAACAACAAATCGAGGGCAATATTAGTCACGTTGGTGATGATCACCATCCACATTGGTGCTTTGGAATTTTGCGTCCCGAGCAGCCACCCCAACAACACAAAGTTCATTAGCGCAGCGGGGGCACTCCACACACGGATAGAGAAATATTGCATGCCGTAGTGTTTTACCTCTGCGCTGGCGTCACTCCAGCCAAAGATCAAATCAGCAATCGGGTTATGGGCAATAAGGAAGACTAACGCAAACAGCAGTGCCATGAGTGAGCCTTGCATAAACACCAAGGCAAGTTGCTTTCGGTCTTCACCGCCATAGGACTGCGCCGCCAACCCTGTAGTCGACATACGCAAAAAACCAAGCAGCCAAAACGTCACGCTGATCATGGTGCTGCCCAACGCAACACCGCCCAAATACCAAGCGTGGTCTAGATGACCAATCACCGCAGCATCGACCAAACCGAGCAATGGAACAGTAATATTCGACAGCACCATAGGTATCGCTAAAGCTAAGACTTGGCGATGAACTTTTGGGTTAGATAAAGGAGAGAAGATTGAATTTGTCACAGGCACCTCATCAGTAAGATCGACGAGTGTACCTGAGCGCTTAACGACTAGCCAATTACCACTTGATGTGAACGAGGACTGGCGTGAGGCGATGCTTCAACATTGGAATCTTATTAAGCCAACGCTGCCAAGCTTTCCAACGAGAACAGAATCTATCGAATGGCGAGAAAGCTTTCGCCCATTGTGCCCATGGTAACCATTGCAATATCTGTGCTGCAGGCGCTTCAAAGCCATGAGCATAACGATCAGAGCCAAGCTTTTTCCCCCACTTGGTTTCCGTTAAATCTCCTGCCAGCACCATACACAGTTCAGCAGAAACAAAATGTCGACCCAAGGTTTGAATAAATTTCGCGACTTGACGCTCTGTGCAATCGAGCAGTGCCATTTCACATAAAATGAGTACCGGTGCTTGCTCTGGAATGGCTAACGTCTCTAGCCACGACATTTCATCCACACTGCCACAGCGATGTTCATAACGTTCATTTTTGTGGAACAAACGCTGACGCCATACCAAATTTTCCGTCACATCCAGCTCTATCCAATGGCAGCGTCCATTATCCAAACGATAAAAGCGGGTATCCAACCCCGCTCCAACATTGATTATCCAAGCATCGGGATACTGCTGTAAGAAGTGACTAACCTGCTGGTCACAAAGCTGAGTCAGCGTCACGTGCAGCAATTGCTTCTGCGCAATATCACCACTCAAACAGTCCGGCGCCATCTTACAGCTCAAACACGCTTTAGCAGCTATCGGATCGTACACCAAGCCATTGTCGACCATGCTTTCACGGCTACGCAATAACAGTGGCTTTAATAAATGGTTAGGAACTTGATGTTTAGACTGAGACATGGGCATTTCCTGCGCCAGAGAGAAAACATAGACATTAATAAAGATGATAATGAATATCAATTACATTATCAAGCTTATAAATTGGTCAAAACAAACAAGGTCAAGATGATGAGCAAGCTTTTGGAGGAAGTAGAAAAAGAGAAAAGACAAAACAGCCCAGATGAACTGGGCTGCTTAAATGCACTTACATCCAATCGGTATTACGAATAATACCAACGGCTAAGCCTTCTATCGTAAGGTGCTGAGACGTTAAGTCCACTTGAATTGGGGCAAACTCTTCATTCTCAGCATGCAGTAATATGGTTGAACCTTTGCGCTCCAAACGCTTCACAGTCACATCATCATCAACACGCGCAACGACAACTTGACCGTCTCTCACGTCTTGGGTTTTATGCACCGCGAGCAGATCGCCATCCATAATCCCGATGTCTTTCATACTCTCGCCATTTACACGAAGTAAGAAATCCGCTTGCGGTTTGAACATCGCAGGATCGACTTGGTAGTGCGCCTCTACGTGCTCTTGAGCCAAGATTGGCTCACCCGCTGCGACTTGACCAATCAAAGGCAAACCCTGCTCATCATTGGCTGCGTCTTCAAGCAGGATACGAATCCCACGAGAAGCGCCTGGAATAATTTCAATTGCTTGCTTACGAGCAAGCGCTTTTAGGTGTTCCTCTGCGGCATTCGCAGAGCGGAAGCCAAGCTCACGCGCAATCTCTGCACGAGTTGGTGGCATTCCGGTGTCGTCGATTTTACTTTTAATCAAATCGAAGACTTGTTGTTGGCGTGGCGTTAACGGCTTCATGTCTCACCTGTCTTTTTATACAGTTAACTGTGAGTATATCCAGTAAATGCTCAAATGAAAACCCAATTGGTTGTTTTTTAATTTATTTGTGGGGAGCTTTCAGCTTACCGATTAAGTTCATTCTTTATTCGTTTAAAACACCGACTTTTCAGTTAATCAAGTCAAAGCAATAACTTAGGGGTTCGACTAATTTACAGCCAATAAAATTAAAAGGTTTGACCAGTTTCTGGTATCCTTGCAGCGCTTAAATTTTATCGCCTAGGCTTATTTCTATTGCCCTACTCATCTCTTTTTATAGAGAAGACATGCAAAGCGGAAACTGAAATAAGGTTAGGCCTGTTTGAATACCTATTGAGGCTGTGAACTTTATGTCTTCTGGACAATCATTTTCACGTTCATTACTAAAACTACCTTTATCGGTACTGGTAAAGGGCACCACAATCCCGTCGAACCCGATTGAAGATCTGAACATCGACCTAACTAAACCGATTGTATATGCCCTGCCGTTCCGCTCGAACGTGGATTTGCTGACACTGCAAAAACAAGCCATGAGCCTTGGTCTACCCGACCCGCTCAGCCCGCTGGAAATCAATGGCAAAACGCTGAACCGTTTCGTCTTTATCGCTGCGCGTCCAACTGTGATGAACAACGATAATGATGTCCCAACCGATTCTGTTTCTCTGTTCACTGACTTACTGGAACTGCACAAGCTGGATAGTGAGTTGGATGTTCAAATGATCCCTGCAACCGTGCTTTGGGGTCGTAAGCCAGGTAAAGAAGAGAACCAAAAACCTTACCTTCAACCGATGAATGGTCCGCAAAAAGCCAAAGCAGTAATAGCGGCGGGACGCGACTGCTTAGTTCGCTTTAGTCCCGTGGTATCTCTGCGTTATATGGCAGACTCTCACGGTACCGACAGCGCAATTGCGCACAAACTGGCTCGCGTGGCGCGTATCCACTTCTCACGCCAGAAACTGGCTGCTTCAGGCCCAAACTTGCCACAACGCCAAGTGTTGTTTGCTCGTTTACTAAAATCTCCAGCTATTGAACTGGCGATTGCTGACGAAGCCAAGAGCAAAAACATCTCGATTGATAAGGCACGTAAAGAAGCCCACGACATCATGGATGAAATCGCCGCCGACTTCTCCTACAGTCTGGTGAAAAACGGCGACCGCATCCTGAGTTGGTTATGGACAAAACTATACCAAGGTTTGCACATCAATAACGCCTCGACTGTGCGTCGTTTAGCGCAAGACGGCCACGAAATTGTGTACGTTCCGTGTCACCGTAGTCACATGGACTACCTGCTGTTGTCTTATGTTTTATACCATGAAGGCATGGTGCCTCCGCACATTGCGGCAGGCATTAACTTGAACTTCTTCCCGGCCGGTCCTCTTTTCCGTCGCGGTGGGGCGTTCTTTATTCGTCGTAGTTTTAAAGGCAACAAACTGTACTCAACCATTTTCCGTGAGTATCTAGCTGAGCTGTTTGCCAAAGGCTATTCAGTCGAGTACTTCAGTGAAGGTGGTCGTTCACGTACAGGTCGCTTACTGCAAGCGAAAACGGGTATGCTGGCTATGACCATCCAAGCAATGCTACGTGGTCTAAACCGCCCAGTAACACTAGTACCGGTCTACATCGGTTACGAGCACGTAATGGAAGTAGGCACTTACGCGAAAGAGCTGCGTGGCAAACGCAAAGAGAAAGAAAACGCAGGGCTTGTACTGCGTACTCTGCGTAAACTGCGTAACTTTGGTTTGGGCTATGTGAACTTCGGTGAGCCAATTCAGCTCAACCAATACTTGAACGAGCATGCTCCTGAGTGGACGAAAGACATCGACAGCATGGGTGGTAACAAACCACAATGGATGAATCCTGTGGTCAACGACCTTGCTAATAAGATGATGACGCACATCAATGATGCGGCGGCAGCAAACGCGTTGACCTTGTGTGCAACCGCACTGCTTGCTTCTCGTCAACGTGCACTTTCTCGTGACTCGCTGATCAATCAGATCGAGTGTTACTTAAAGCTACTCAAAAATAATCCGTACTCAAGCACCTCCACTATCCCTACCGAAAGTGCTGAGGAGTTGGTCGATCATGCAATTTCGCTTGATAAGTTCGTGATTGAAACCGATAGCATGGGTGACATCATTTCGCTGGACCGTAGCCAATCGATCCTGATGACTTACTATCGCAACAACATCATTCACTTGTTCGCTCTGCCGTCATTAATTGCCCAAATGCTCATTCGTCAGCGCAACCTTTCGGTAGCCAAGATTCAAGCGAATGTCGCGCAAATCTACCCATTCTTGAAGAAAGAGCTGTTCTTAAGTTACCAGGAAGACGAGTTAGATGAATTGGTCGTTAAAACGCTGCATGAATTTGCCGATCAGAAAATGATTAGTCTTGATGGTGATAAGCTAGAGATCAATCAATCGAACAACCAGCCTTTGGTTCTGCTAGGTCGTACGATAACTGAAACGCTGCAACGCTACTCTATCGCGATGAACTTGCTTGTTGCTTACCCTGAGCTGGGTAAATCGGACCTAGAGCAGAAGAGCCAAGATATTGCTCAGCGCCTAGGGCGTTTGCACGGTATTAATGCGCCAGAATTCTTCGATAAAGGTGTGTTTACCGCGATGTTCAATACGCTCAAACAGCAAAAATACCTCGATAACGATGGTAACTGTGACACGAAGAAAACGCAGCAATTTGCACGGCTACTGTTCACTCTGCTTTATCCAGAAGTGAAACTGACGATCGAAGAGAGTATTCACCAACTTCGGTCGTAACCGTTTTACCTTCGTCCAATAAGAAAAAAGGCATCCAATCGGATGCCTTTTTCTATTTCTTCGCTTACCAAAATGCGACCAGTAACCCTATCGCTATCACCATGCCAACATAATTGTTGTTAAGGAAAGCCTTAAAGCACAACTCACGCTCACGGTGACGAATTAAGTGCTGCTGATAAACAAACAACGACGCTGCAATCAAAAGGGTCCAGTAGTAACTTTGTCCCAATTGGTAGAACTGCCCTAACCAAACCAACATCGCGAGTGTAATCAGTTGCAACACACCAATAATAAGCTTGTCATGACGACCAAACAGAATTGCCGTCGATTTAATGCCAATCTTTAGATCATCATCTCGGTCTACCATCGCATATTGAGTGTCGTACGCAATGGTCCACAAAGCATTAATGAGGAACAAAAACCAAACAATTAATGGTAATTCCCCAGTTTGTGCAGCCCACGCCATTGGAATCGCCCAGCTAAAAGCCAAGCCTAAAAATAGCTGTGGAATATGAGTGTAACGCTTCATAAATGGATAGATGAACGCCAACACAATGCCAGCGAAGGATAGCTGAATCGTCAGCGGGTTCATGGTCAGCACTAACAAAAACGAGCTGATACCCAAAACCAAAAATAATCCAATCGCTTCTTTTGCTGTCACTTTCCCTGATGGCAGTGGACGTTGCTTAGTACGCTTTACATGGCCGTCGACTTTGCGATCTGCAAAATCATTAATCACGCACCCCGCACTACGCATTAGGAAAACACCCAATACAAACACGATGAATACATCCCAACTTGGCATCCCTTGGGCTGAGATAATTAGCGCCCAAATCGTTGGCCACATCAGTAACAGTGAACCAATCGGGCGATCCATGCGCATCAGTTGCCAATATGCTTTGGCTTTTTCTGCGGACATTTACACTGTCTCCTTAGCGTAAACTGGTGAATTAGATAAGAATAACTCGGCGACTAGCATCGGTTTGTGATTCATCCACAACCTTGAGCGTCGTGCTAACAAACGTCCTTCTGGTACGGCTACCCATCCCATTTGCAAAGAGTCCCGCTCAACGTTATCTGCGCTAAACACAGTTAGTCCTAATGGGATATCCCCTTGTTGAGCCAAATCATACTGCTGATCAACTAAGGTTGAACGAGGAATCAATGTCCGCCCAATAACCCAGTTATTATTGTCACCGCACAAAATTACCTCTCTCAGTAAGCAATCTTGTTCGGACAATAACTGGCTTTCGTCCTGTTTTAATGTCGCTGCAGTGACGATCTGATTTTGTAGCAATTCTACCGTTAACGCTTGGCAGTGCTGTTTTAAACGACGTGACAAAGACCCTTGCTCTTCAAGCCAATGCTTGGCAAATTCATTTGGAAATTCGAATTCTTCGGGGTTTTGCCACTCTACTTCCAATAAAGAAGCAAGATAGAGTGATGTTGGCTGATTCATACTAGTATTCAATTGGAGGCTTTATGCGTACAATAAAGCAACAACTTACCGTCCATAGTAATGTATGTAACCGTAAGTTCCGTTATTTGTTATAGACGGCCCATTGTATCAAGACTGAAGCGATTCGAATATCGCGATCCAGAGAAAGAAAAGTTAGAAATATGTACAAACGTTATATAGCCCAAATTATTTTTGCGTTAACCATACTATTCGCCGCACCAAGTTGGGCTGAAACGGAAGAAGCTGGACCTAAGTTGGCATACTTTACCCTAGAGCCTGACCTCACTACTAACTTTTACACCAAAGGCAAAAAGTTAGGTTATGTGCAAGTGCGCATCGACATCATGGTAATGAGTCAACAAGATTTATCAGTTGTTGAGCATCACCAACCTTTGATTCGCGATGCAGTGATTGAATTATTGGGTAAGCAAACAGAAGATACGATTAAGTCCCTGTCTGGCCGAGAAGATCTGCGCAAAACCTTAGTGACGACCCTCAACGAAACGCTTTTGCCTGAAACAGGTAAAACCATCATTGCCGATTTGTTGTTTACAAAATACCTTTATCAATAAACCCAAATCCGTTTTGAACATAAAAAAGACCGCTCTTGAGCGGTCTTTTCATTTCATCTGCTTTAGGCTTGCTGTTGGTATTTCATCTTGCCTGAATCAAACAGCGCAATCGCCATCCCCGACAGTAGCCCAACTAAGTGAGCGGTGTTTGCAATCGCCATAAATGGCTGCACAAAACCAAGAACTAACCATACCAACATAAAGACGATGATTGGCTTGGGTAGCGTAAGGCCTAAATGTGGCAAGCGGTAACCCAATATCCACAAATAACCAAGCAGTGCATAGACCACACCAGACAAGCCGCCGAAGTTAGCCCCTTCAACATAGAACTGGCCTGCCCCTGAAAGCGCTGCCGACACCACAAAGAGTTGCAATAGCTTACCGGAACCGAGACGACGTTCGATGTCGCCCCCCAACTGCCACCACCATAGTAAGTTAAACACGATGTGAGTTACTGAAAAGTGCAGTAACGCATGACTTAGCCATCGCCACACTTGCCATTGTTGCCCCTCAAAAGCCGGGAAGTGCAACAACTTAAACACGCCATTGCCAAAGCCAAACATTTGTAACAAGTAGATGATGATACAGACTGTCATGATCAGCAAAGTCATGGGGCCAGCTTTCGCTTTGACCATGCTCATGATACTCGGGCTGGAATAATGAAATGTGCTCTTACGAGTATCGGCAACGTCCCACGAGGCGGCGCTGTATTTTGAATCAGACGGGTTAGCAAGGAACAGCTTAAGTTCGGCTTCCGCTTCTATTTCATGCTGGCTATCAGTCAGCCACAGCGCAAATTGCCCATCCCCTTCAGGCATCATTTCGATGTCAATTTGGCGAGAGGCCATATAATCAATAAAGGCTTGCGCCATACGTGGATTATTTAACGTTACCAATCTCTTCATTAACTTCTCACTATCGGTAGTTCTGCTCGATGCCAGGCTTCAAAGCCACCATCTACACTGTACACCTGTTCAAAGCCTTGGTTAACTAAATATTGCGCCGCACCTTGGCTACTAATGCCGTGGTAACACATCACCAGAATAGGTTGTTCGAACTCCACTTCATCCATAAACGCAACGATCGTATCGTTAGTTAAATGATACGCAGACTCCGCATGCGCAACGGCAAACGATTGAGGGTCACGGATATCTACAAGCTTCGCATCACCCTGCTCGAGCAGCGCTTGCGCACCTTGTACATCGATATGCTTAAACTGATCCATTTACTTTCTCATTGTCTTATTAATATACCCAAGCAACCTCGAACCTAACGTACTAATCAGCACCCGTGGTACAGCATAAAATCCATATTTGAAGCTGCTTGGGTATACTGCCGCTATTGTAACCTATCCAACGGCAAACTTAGACACATGGATAATCAGGTTTTCCAAAAGTGTACACATTCCAACCATTTGTGGATAAAGCTGTGAATTGCGTTGATAAAGTGTATTTGGATCTTTTGATCCACAATATGTAGTGATGATCCTGATCTAACTGTGTGTATATCTATAACTATCCCCAGATGGAAAAGTGCTTGAATCCCTTATTTTGTCCGGGTTTCGAACAGTTGATAAATAATTACTTCACAGAGTTATACACAGGTAGCACATAAAATCCGGATCGCAAACGCTATCGATTTTCGATCGACAATAAAAAAGCCGAGATCACATGATCTCGGCTTTCTATGAAAATCTTACTTTCAATTAGCAGTGGAAATTAAAATTCACCCACGGCCAATTTTAGTTTCTTCATTGCATTTTTTTCTAGCTGGCGAATACGCTCGGCGGAAACACCGAACTCATCAGCTAAGTCTTGCAATGTTGCTTTCTCATCATCTAACCAACGAGAACGCACGATGCGCTGACTACGCTCATCCAAACTCGCTAATGCATGACCCAAGCGATTGTTGGTATGCATTTCCCAGTTGGCGGCTTCAATGTTGTCGGCCACATCAGACGATTTGTCTTCTAGGTATAGCATCGGCGCTGTGTAAGCGTTTGAACTGTCGTCTTCATCAGTTGGCATATCAAAGGTTGAATCCACCGCCGCTAAGCGTGATTCCATCTCGCGAACTTCAGAAGGCTCAACACCTAACTCGCGCGCAACGGTTTCCACTTCACCGTTGTTAAACCAACCCAAGCGCTTTTTCGACTTACGCAGGTTGAAGAACAATTTACGTTGCGCTTTAGTGGTCGCAATTTTCACGATACGCCAGTTACGTAGCACGTATTCGTGGATCTCTGCTTTGATCCAGTGGACAGCGAAAGAAACCAAGCGAACCCCTACTTCTGGGTTAAAACGCTTAACGGCTTTCATTAGACCGATGTTACCCTCTTGCACAAGATCCGCCATTGGCAAACCGTAGCCAGAGTAACCACGAGCAACGTGAACAACGAATCGTAGGTGCGAAAGAATTAGACCTTTTGCAGCCTCAATCTCACCTTTATAGTGTAATCGTTCTGCCAGCTCACGCTCTTCGTCTGCAGTCAGCATTGGGTAGCTGTTTACTGAGCGAATATAGCTATCAAGGCTATCTTGCGTGACTAGAGCCATCGGATACGCTTCTTTTGTCATTCAATTCCTCATCAATCTCTGATCAATCTCTGATCTGGAGCATTACATTGCAATTTAGCTTCGATATCTTGAACTCAAAATGAACAAGTTTCAAGAAGGGGAAGCAATTATCCATAAACATTTGGTCTAAGCAAGGGTTCAAAATTAGCTAGTGCTAATAAAATCCAAGTAATAAGACCGCCATCACTTAAACTGGTTCAATTTCTTTTAAATGTCGTTGCGCAGAAAAGCGCGCCGCAATACATCCCAAAAGACTCCCAATGATGATTAGTAACAAAGATTCATCCCAACTTAGACCAATCAGGCGGAACTGGCTATCGTACAACGCAGCAAGGTCTTCCACCGCACTATTCATGACAATGGTCACTAAAGCCGTTACCAACCACGCAATAGTGGCACCTAACACGCCAAACCACATACCTGTGTACAAGTAAGGGCGCAGAATGAAACTGTCCGTCGCACCGATCAGTTTCATGGTTTGAATCTCTTCTTTATTCGCCAGCACATTAAATCGCAATGTATTGCCAACGATTAAAAATACCGCACCGAGCATCAGCACTGTCAGGGTAATGACAATAATACTCGCGAGAGTTTTGATTGCATCAAGACGCGCCAGCCAGTCTTCGTCAAGTCTCACGTCGGTCACATCTTGTTGCTCTCGAACGTCTTTGGCTAATGACTGAATATCACTTTTTAGCTCCGAATCTGGCGTAATCACCAACACACCAGGAAGCGCATAGCCACTTAAAAGACTGATAGCTTGGTCGAACCCTGCATATTGGCTTAAATCAGATAGACCTTGTTGCGGTGAAATATATTCTACCTCTTTTACCAAAGGCCAAGTTTCAATTTGATCTTTGAGAACCATCACTCGCGCATCCGGCATGCCTTCAACTAAGTAAGCACTAACTTGTGAAGGAGAAGCGACATCTTCCGCTGCCCCTGCAACGTTTTTCCCCAATAGATACAAACAAGCTGGCATGGCAAGTGCCATGGAGATGACCGCTAGGGTCAGAATGTTGCCTAGTGGTCGTTGCCATAAGGCGCTAAAAGAGGATTTAGCTTGTTTTGCGTGGACAGAGAAAAAACCATCGGTATTCGCACGCTTGGCACTGCGGCCTTTCCCCTTCTTTTGGGAGTGCTTGTTACCTGCCATAGTCTTCTACCTCACTTAGGAAGCCTTGGTTCAATTCAAAATGACGATACTGTGGGCGAGTGTTTACTAACCCCACATCGTGCGTGGCAAGTAAGATTGTCACGCCCGCACGGTTAAATTCTTCGAATAGACGCAACACACGGTTGGATAATTCTGGGTCAAGGTTACCCGTAGGCTCATCAGCCACCAGCAACGTTGGTCGATTAACCACAGCACGGGCAATACCGACGCGCTGTTGCTCACCACCAGAAAGTTGACTAGGTAGACAACGAGCTTTATCGAGTAAGCCCGTTTTATCTAACGCCGCAGAAACACGGCGTTTGATTTCGTTTTCAGAAATCGATTCGATACGCATTGGCAGAGCGACATTGTCGTACACACTGCGATCCATCAATAGGCGATGATCTTGAAAAACAATCCCAATATTGCGGCGCAAAAAAGGGATGTCTTTGCCTGGAATACGCGTGATGTCGTGGCCATTAAAATGGATTTTGCCATCGGTTGGTCGCTCTATCGCGCAGATCAATTTCAGCAAGGTACTTTTACCAGCCCCGGAATGTCCGCCTAAAAACGCCATTTCACCGCGCCTCAGGTGAAAATCGACTTTTTGCAGTGCTTGTCGACCACCTCGGTAAGCTTTGCTTACTTGCTGAAATTTGATCACCGTTGATTTCCTCTAACTCTTTTTATTCTTCACGACTAAACAGTGCGTCAATAAACTCTTGAGTTTCAAATGGACGCAAGTCTTCGATACCTTCACCCACACCAATGTAACGAATTGGAATACCGAACTGATCAGCGATAGCGAAAATTACGCCGCCCTTGGCTGTACCATCCAGCTTAGTCAAAGTAATCCCGGTTAGAGGGGCAACATCACTGAAAAGTTTCGCTTGGCTAATGGCATTTTGTCCTGTACCTGCGTCAAGCGTTAGCATGATCTCATGTGGTGCAGAGTCATCAATTTTCTTCATCACACGTACAATCTTACGCAGCTCTTCCATTAGGTTCGCTTTGTTCTGTAGACGACCTGCTGTATCAGCAATCACCACATCCACACCACGTGCTTTTGCCGCTTCAATCGCATCATAGATAACAGAGGCACTGTCTGCGCCAGTATGTTGAGCAATCACAGGAACATTATTACGTTCACCCCACACTTGTAGCTGCTCAACCGCTGCGGCACGGAAAGTATCTCCCGCTGCAAGCATCACTTTTTTGCCTTGAGTTTGGAACTGCTTGGCAAGCTTACCGATGGTCGTGGTTTTACCCACGCCATTTACACCCACCATCAAGATGACGTAAGGCGTTTTGTTGCTATCGATTTCTAGTGGCTGTTCGACTTTAGAAAGAATCTCAGCCATTTCTTCTTTCAACAAACCATAAAGGGCTTCGCCGTCTTTCAGATCGCCACGTGTGGCTTTTTCTGTCAGGTTGTTGATAATTTTTGTTGTGGTATTCATGCCCACATCAGCAATAAGCAGTTGCTCTTCTAGCTCTTCAAATAAGTCTTCATCGATTTTCTTACCGCTGAACAGACCGAAGAAGCCAGCACCAATATTTGCTTTTGTTCGGCTTAGGCTGCGTTTAAGACGAGCAAAAAAGCTTTCTGTTGGCTTTTCTTGTTCTTGAACACGAGGCGCGGCCGATACGACTTCTGGCTCCTCTGCTTCTGCTTCTGCTTCTGCTTCTGCTGGGGCAGCCTCTGATTGTTTCTCTTCTTCTTCAAGTTCTGGCGTTGCTTCCGCTTGCTCAGCAACCGCTTCGGTTTGCTGCTCTTCAGAAGGCGCTTCCACTGCTTCTTCTTTTACTGTTTCTTCAGTTTTTGGTTTTGGGCTTTGTTCTTCGTCACCAAAACCTAGCCACGAAAGTAATCCGCGCTTCTTTTTTTCCGTCATCTGGGGCTATCCTAGATTGTTCTTTTATCTATTAATGACTCTTTTTTGACAAGATTATTATCTGTCTAAAAAAGGCTAATGACAAAGTTCTGAAAACTTTCCGATTAGGTAATTCTAATCTTATTAGTGTTACACTCTGTCATCTTGAATATTCTGGGCTGTATCCAAGCTCCAAGCTTATTGCTTGGGCGATTAGATATAGTATCACTTTATTAGCGGTCAAAAAATCTATGGTAAGACGTCGCCAGCAAAACTCATCACAAAAAAAGCCAACAACGGGCTTTGTTCGCATTATTAGTGGCTTATGGAGAGGCAGAAAACTTCCTGTACACGATGCTGAAGGCTTACGCCCCACGACAGATCGCGTCAAAGAAACGCTGTTTAACTGGTTAGCTCAAGATGTACCACAGGCAAAATGTCTCGACTTGTTTGCTGGCTCTGGCGGCTTGGGATTTGAGTCAGCTTCGCGCCAAGCAGAGCAAGTGACCATGGTTGAGCTAAACCCACAAGCTTTCCAACAGTTACAAAAGAATGTTGCCTCTCTTAACGCGAACAACATCCAAGTGGTAAATACCGACGCACTGAGTTTTTTGAAGCAACCGGGTTCTGCTCACCATGTGGTGTTTATTGACCCACCGTTTCGCAAAGGTCTATTGGATGAGACCGTGGCTCTGCTAGAACAAAATGGCTGGCTCGCGGAAGATGCGATGATTTATATTGAAACAGAAAAAGAACTCAATATTGCCGACTTACCAGAAAACTGGCAATTACATCGAGAAAAAACAGCAGGCCAAGTGAGCTATCGTCTTTACGAACGTACCTCCGCATAACGCCTCGATTTAAAAGGATACTTAAATGAAAGCACTAATTATGCTGGCCAAAGCGGCTATCGCCTTTGTTTGGTTAGTATTAATCCTAAATATTTTTATGCCCTTTCCCGGCAATGCCGCGATTGCGCTTTACATCATGACCGCTTTTTTGTTCATCATGCACGGTTTACAAATGGCCATCTTCATTGGTGCATTTGGCGACAAAATAAAAATGAGCAGTTGGGAAAAATATTCAATCCTGATTTTTGGTATTTTTGCCCTACTCGATATTCGTCGTAAACACATGATGTAATCGCTAAGATACGAAAAAGCCGCTCTTGTGAGCGGCTTTTTTCTGCGTTTCGTTCGTCACCCAATGTAACTTTTTACACCATCCAAGAACATTTGAGTGGAGATCATCACCAGTAACAAGCCCATTAAGCGTTCTACCGCCTTCAAGCCACGTTCACCCAACAAGCGATTAAAGAAGCCATAAAACATCAGTATAAAAAATGTTGCGCCCCACGCAATTACGACTGATGCTGACATTTCCAACATTTTCTCTGGATGTTGCGAAGACAGTAAAAGCAAGGCTGCAATCACTGAAGGGCCCGCGATCATAGGAATGGCCATCGGAACAATAAAGGGCTCCTCGCCTGCTGCCAGTCCAGTGATGCTGCCAGCACTCGGGAAAATCATCTTAATCGCAATAATGAAGAGAATAATGCCACCTGAAATGCTGAGCGTTTCTGGCTGGACATGCAAAAAACTTAAGATGCTTTGTCCTGCAAACAGAAACAACATCAAAATCAGTAAGGCAAACAGTAGTTCACGAATCAATACCTTACGACGACGCTTGGGATCGATATGTTTGAGAATAGACAACACAATCGGCAAGTTACCGAGAGGGTCCATGATTAGAAACAGCATGGTCGCTGCAGAAAGAATGTCCATATTCTGGCCTCACCTCAAAAATGGCGGCCAGTGTATAGCAAACTGACAACATGAGTATATGACTGAGGGCGAAAACACCATAGTCACCCTCGATCTTAGCCGCCGTTTAGTGATTGCAAACTCGCGCCATATTGACCACAAACTTACCTTCAAGCTCACGAATTTTGTCGCGCTTGAGCAAAAATGCTAGTAATGCATCTAAGTCTAGATCATTCAGTTTACAGGTGTGAAAGCGAACGCTAGCACCAAAGTGCTGTGTGAGGGCTTCGCGATCCATTGGTGTTTCTCTAAGTAGGTTTAGCAGCTCGTGAGCATGGATTTCACTCATTATTGACTCCAGTTATTAAGAACAATGCGTTCAGTTTACTGAAATCCTCAAGAGCTGCTTTGACTTAAATTAGTAAATGATTGAGGCAACAATGAGGGCATGAGCAAAAAAGTAACTGCCACTCACCCACAAATAGGCGTGTTTCATCGGTTTTCGATAACCGTGTATCGCGTATGCCAGCGCCGAATAGATGAGAACTAAGGTTCCGCTAAAGCCGATAGCATTGGCGTAACTCGGCACTTGTAACCAAACTTCACCGGCTGCCCAAGCAAGTTGAACCAGCATCATCCCCATGATCACAACAGGGAATACTAGAGAGTCGAGTTGAGGTAGCAACAAAAAGAACGCCACGATACTCGCTGCAAGCAACAGGGCCAACAGCCACCAGACAATCTCACCATTAAGCTGCACCCAAAATGACTTGCTGTAGCATACCTGGGCAACCAGATAAGCCGTAAAATAGATTAGCTTACGAGTTTTAAACGAGTGCAGCGTATCTGCCACCATAGACACAATAAGCCCACCCGCAATCCAGTAGGTATATGTTGCGGATGCACCTTGAGTTAACACCAACACAAGAAGAAGTAGCAGAGTAAAGATTTTAAACACGAGGGATTGTGTCGGGTTAGCTTGCTTTGCTCCCAACACGGAATACACACCTGATAGCCCTATCGCCAGCCAACTCCACATGCAGTATACACCTTTTACTTAAACTCGCCGCTAGTCTAGGTAGACCAGTTTTGATGTAAAGACACAATCTACGAAAGTTGGATCTCGCTAGCGATTCGAAACATTTTGTAACCCTCAGCCTACGTAATAATAAAGCCGATGAGCCTGAATGATGCCACTAAACATTGGGGCCAAGCTTTGCTCATCAGCCGAACCCATCAAATCACACGACACAATAACCAACGCTTTCTAAAACTATTTAACTGAAAAACAGATAAGTGCTCCAGGTAAGCCGCCATTTCACAAACTGACGATTAAACCACCAGGATGTATGTAATGCAGGCAACAAGAATAAATAACAGACACAAAATAGAAAATAGTCTTAGTAGCGCTCTAAGAGAGGAGAAACCACTGATGACTAGGGGTAAAAACTAAGAAAACCGACCTTAATTCAGTAAAAAAAACATCAGACAAGAAAAGTAAGTCAATGATAAATAAAACCATAATTTCAATAACAGATAAAAGTGCGGACTTCATAAACCATAGAATCACTAAACACTTTTGAAGCCCATATTTTCTCATAAGGTAAGAAAATCTCACTCCATGCTTTCGATTTGACGATGCAACCTCATAGCACATTTTTTAATTTTCTCAATTTTTGAGAAATACAGACAAAATAAACACCCAACATACCACTCGAAACAAAAAACAATTACAAAGCCAACATCACAAACCATTTAACATTATAAAATCATACACTTAAAACAAAAAAGGATAGAAATAAAACAATGTGAACACTTTAAATACAGCACAAAAAACATAGTTTCATTAGTCAGAATCACGTAAAACCAGACAAGTTAAGTGTGGTTTTTGAAAAGATTAACGAGCATATGTTGATCAAACCCCAAAAACAGTGCTATATTAAATTCATCGAGTTCATCAAAGATTAAGGGGTAGTGTTATGATTTCATCTTCTCAAAAACAAGGGCTGGTTATGATTGCAGTGGTTGTGGGTTTAATGACACTGCCAATGATGTACTAACCCAATGATTTAAAATAAAAAAGGACGCAAATGCGTCCTTTTTTATTTATCTGTATAGCTCTACTGAATGTGCTTAGACAAAATATCCCAGTGCATATAGTAGAAACCAAGAGCGGCCAGCGTAATCAACGTCATTAGCAAAATTGCTGTACGCCAAATAAAGCGAGAGCTTCTTGGTGTCAGCTCTTTTTCACAAGCATCACATGCCGCCATAAAGCCTTTACGATCATCCAGCTTGTAATCGTCTTCGTGCACCACTTTGTTACGCACGGTTGCGATGAATCGAAGCTTTGCTATCACGTCATGCGGTAAACGTTCTTCACAACTATTAATAAGTTGGTGCAACCCTTTCCCTTCTGCATGGTACTGAGTACGCAAAAGTTTTTCGATCGTTCGGGTACGCATGACTACTTTTTCAATATCTGACATCGTAACCCTCCTTACCAGACCCTTCCTATGTTCATTATTTTTATTCTTCTATAAATTTAGAGCTTTTTCGAGCCGTTAAGTGCAATTTTACTTTCAATTTGTGCCCTTGAGCTCATATAGCCAGACAAGTGAAAGCTGCTTAGTTCAGCTTTAGTGACGTAGCTTACAGATGAAGCAACAATTTCATCGCGTCCCCATTGAGATAAACCGTGAAGTGCGCCGAATAAAATTCATGTCCCTTTCATTAGATTATGAATAAGTTACCTCAACTCATCGTTTCGTCAGCGAGTTCTGTAGAATGGGACCCGATAAAACATTGGAGGTTAATATGCCAATCTCACTTATTTTCGCCCTATTCGCCCTTATTGCCTTGGGCGCGTGGGTGTTTTTCCGTTTTTATAGTAAGCACTATGTGGGCGAAGACGCTCCAGAGCAAAGCGCGCAGGTAACGGTTTTAGATAAACAAGCGATAGACATACCAAACGCACCACCAGGTCAAGACGATCAAGAGTATTGGATTTACGTTCAACGTGGTTCTATCGGTCCAAAGCGTGAATTCCAAATTGGAGTACATTACTACCATGCACTCAACCCTGGAGATAAGGGAACACTGACCTATCGCGGCAACAAGTTCCTTCACTTCGCTATCAAACGTTAAGGCAGTAACCAACGAGTCTTGGCAGAACGAGAAAAGAGATAGCTCATCGCCAAGGCTCCAGATCCACTTAGAACGATCCAGACTGGAATCACCCAAGCAGGATGTCCTGTGTACCAACCGAACTCTTTCATCGGCCATAAGAAAATAGGGTGAAGTAAGTAAATCCCCAAGCTGTGCTGACTGATCACACTGACCACTTTTTGTACTTTTGGTGATAAGCCTTCACCAAAGTAACGCCCGATCATAAAAATCATCGAAGCCGCTAGAATCACATTCAGTGTTTTATAAGAGAGCCAGCGCCCAACCGTATACTTCTCCGCCTCTAAGCTATTTGTCACAACCATCGTAAAGGTCACTGCCAACGCCACGAGTCCTAGCCCAACAAATAAGGTCACCATAGAGCGATTCAAAGGTACCTTTTGAAATAAAACATACCCCAGTGGAAGGTAACCCATATAAAGCCACATCTGATTACTCCAAGGGCCATCAATCTTGAACAAGAACAGAGTGCTGGTGAAAAGCCAAAATGCGAGATAGGTATACAAGACGTTGTCATCCACGTTGCGTACCATCCATTGAAACAGCGGAATCACAAAATACAGTGGTATAAAGTAATAGAAAAAGCCGAGATGGTAATACGTTGCTTGGAATGGGCTATTGCTTAATACCTCTTTTACGGTTTCAAAATCAAAGCCTTGAGAAGTCCAGCCTGAAAGGTATGCATAAAACATCGACCAAATAAGAAATGGAACTAAAACTTTGCCCAAACGCCTTTTGATATAATACTTACCGTCAAATGGTCGAGTGTCACTGAGCATTAGCGCTCCGGTGATCAAAATAAAAACTGGCACTGCCCAGCGGGTTACGCTATTCACGCCTACCGCTGTCAGCCATTGGTCAAATGGAATCACTCCTAACTCATTTCGATACGGTGCCAAGACGTGAATGGCGATCACTGCTACCGCTGCGAAGCAGCGCAATAAATCAAAAAACAGAACCCTTTCTCTCATACCTTTCCCTACTTTGAGTCGCTTATCGTTTATAGCATAGGGTAAATCTCAACCAGTGAAATAGTTAACAATCTGTTTTTGCTTATTTTTAACTCAACAATGACCTACAACGGGGATTTCATCACCACTCTAATCACTTAACGAGAACCAAAAACCAAGCATCAGTATTCACTCTCCATGCCAAACCGACACAATCTGATTACACCAAACGGCGCATAAGAAACAAAAATGGCTCCGATTTGGAGCCATTTATACCATCTACAGATAGCGATACTGGGGATAGTTACGCAGTAGCAACATCAGCTTTTGGCAACTTAATTGAAATCAGCGTCGTCAGTGCCAAGAAAGCAAAAGAAACCCATAAGCACGCCGCAAGACCAGCCTCTTGGTAGATCCAACCCGATAATACCGTGCCAATCAAACGTCCCATCGCATTGGCCATGTAATAAAAACCGACATCCAACGAGACGCCATCGCCTTTAGCGTAGCTCACTATCAAGTACGAGTGCAGCGAAGAGTTAATGGCAAACACAGCGCCAAAAATCATCAAACCTACCACAATCACCAATTCAGGCTGCCAACCGATTTGCACACCATAAGCAATACCAGCCGTAATTAACGCTAGGACTCCTGCCCACACCAATGCTGCACTACCATCAGGCACACGACCTTGCGCTTTGCCAGTAATACGCGGCGCAATGCCTTGCACAAACCCATAAGCAATGACCCACGCAGCGAGAAAGCTACCAACCCACAAGTGATCCCAGCCAAACACGCTACCAAGATAAATAGGCAGAGCAACGACAAACCACACATCACGAGCACCGAATAAGAACATGCGAGCTGCGGATAAAATGTTTATCGATTCAGACTTGGAGAATATTTGGCGAAACTTAGGTTTACTCTTTGCTTTACCCATGTCCGCTTCTAGCCAGATCATGCTGCAAACAAACACTAATGTAAGTACACCCGCCATAATAAACATCGAGTTTTGAAAACCCACCCAAGACAGCAGCAAGCCGCCAACAAAAAAGCCCGCTCCTTTGAGTGCATTCTTCGAGCCAGTTAAAATCGCTACCCATTTGTAGAGCGCACCTTGCTGCTCGTCTGGTACTAGCGTTTTAATCGCGCTCTTAGCACTCATTTTGTTCAGATCTTTGGCAATCCCCGACAGAGCTTGCGCTGCCATCACCCAAGGAATGGTCAGCCATGCATTTGGTACTGCGAGCATCAGCAACGCAAACACTTGCATCGCTAAACCAATGTTCATGGTTTTATTTAGGCCTAACCTTGCGCCCAACCAACCACCAACCAGGTTTGTCACCACACCAAAAAATTCATAGAAAAGAAACAGTGAGGCAATAGCTAACGTGGAATAACCTAAGTCATGAAAATAGAGCACCACCAGCATACGCAGTGCGCCATCGGTCACCGTAAAGTTCCAATAGTTAAACGTCACTAACATGTACTGACGAATACTTTTGCTTAATTGAGAAATCATATTGACCTCATATGTACAGCGATAGAAGCATTTAGATCATCATGTTCTAAATACTTTCTAACCTGTACAGCAACATTGACCAATATAATGTTGCTGTGATTTTTAAAAAATGCCCCAACATCAATAAAAAGCAAAATACACCTTAAAAACAATGCATTAGTTAATATTAATGGCTTTTTTTGTAAACAGTCGTATCCTGAAGAAGCTCGAATTTAGCTTTTGGATCATAATGAACCAAAAGCTATTTAAGCTGATCAAGCGTCTTGAGCCACGCGTTCGATGTACTCAACTTGCACAGGTTTTGTAAATGCACCAGGGCGCAATGCCTGCACTTCTCGCACGATATCTTCTAACTGCCATTCCTTTTCTAGGAGTAGGTGAGCAGCGAACAAACCTGTGCGCCCCGAACCACCCATACAATGCATCGCAATTTTGCCACCTTGAGCAAGAATCTCGTGCAGTTCCGGACTGGCTTGTTGCCACTTCGTCGCAAATTCTTCATTTGGTGCGCAGTCGTCTTCAATCTCGATCTGGAACCATTTCATACCCAGTTGCTGAGTGGCTTCACCCAATGCAGAGACATTCTTCGCAGCTAATTCACTATCATCTAATGCAGTAACGACCGCTTGAACACCCTGCTCTTTCAACTGTTCTAACGACGCATGCAAATCGACACCTTTCGTTCCTGGGCACGGTGTTAAGATTAAAGCACCGGAGTCCAAATCTAATTGCCATGTAGGATGAGACATTGTGACCCCCTTTTAAGCCAAACCAACGTTACGAACCAGCTCTGCTGTGCGCGTTGCATAACCCATTTCGTTATCGTACCAAGCATAAATCTTAACCATACGAGAACCCACAACCATGGTTGATTGCGCATCAACGATGGTTGAACGTTGGTCGCCTTTATAATCGATAGAAACTAAAGGACGCTCTTCGAAGCCAAGGATGCCTTTCAAATCACCTTCAGATGCTTCTTTTAACAGTGCATTCACTTCTTCTGCTGTGGTATCACGCTTCACATCAAAAATGATGTCTGTTAACGATGCGTTTGCTAGAGGTACGCGAACCGCATGACCATTAATTTTGTCTTTTAATTCTGGGAAAATTTCGACAATCGCCTTCGCGCTACCCGTCGTAGTCGGGATAAGGCTCATGCCGCATGCTCTTGCACGGCGTAGATCTTTGTGTGGCGCATCCAAAATAGTTTGCGTATTCGTCAGGTCGTGAATGGTCGTAAAAGAAGATTGTTCGATACCCAATTTCTCATGAATGACTTTAACCACAGGTGCGATACAGTTAGTCGTACACGAAGCTGCTGTCACGATACGATGTTTTTCAGGGTCGAAAATATGGTCGTTCACGCCCACCACAATGTTCGCGATACCTTCTTCTTTCACAGGTGCGCTTACCACGACACGTTTCACGCCTTGCTCTAGGTATTTGTTTAGGAATGATGTTTTGCGATGTACGCCTGTCGCTTCAATCACAACATCACAATCAGACCAGTTCACCGCATCGATATCGCGTTGTTGAGTCGTGGCGACACGCTTGCCGTTGATGACGAGCTCACTGCCTTCGACCTGAACTCCATGATGCCAACGACCTTGCACTGAATCGAATTCTAATAAGTGACCAAGCGTAGCGGCGTCACCTGCGACATCGTTGATTAACACAAACTCCAATTCTGGCCAATCAAATGCCGCTCGCAGCGCTAAGCGACCAATTCGGCCAAAGCCATTAATTCCTACTTTAATTGTCATAGTTTTACCCTCTAATCTTCTACCTTGAATCTCTATTCGCTGTTAACAGCAAGCCTCACGACTTTTATCGTGTAAGCGTGTGATGTCGTCTTGGTATTCCTGCTTCAAACAGTTTGATGCCACTAAGTCTTCAATTAACTTTCGCACCCAACCTGGCAATTGCTGTGATAACTCGTAATACACCCATTGCCCTTGGCGTTTATCCACCAAGATGCCACTGGACCGTAACTGAGCAAGATGACGAGAAACTTTCGGCTGGCTCTCTTGCAGAGCAAACGCCAAATCACCAACGCAAGTTTCACCTTCACGGGCCACGAGCATTAAACAACGTACGCGTGTTTCATCGGATAACAGCTTAAAAAACTGATGTGGAAGCATAATGAACATACCTATATATGGATATGCGTATATGTTTATTTAATTAAGATATATCGTCAAGAGGAAACCGTCCATCGTCATAAAAGTTTCACATCTAACGAACAGCTTGATTGTAAAGAGAGAGATTCAAAGAGATAAAAGATAAGACACGAAATTATGCAGTCGCGATGCTTTGACTCCAGCGAACCGCTTCACCTAAGGAGAGCTTCACTTCCTCTAAAGGCAACCCCAATTGCATCGTGATTTTTTCAACCCCTGACCAATCGGCACGCTCGTAGCACTCTTCGAGGGAAATAAGTGCACCATAAACCCCTTTGCGATGTAATAGCGCTTGTTGTACTGAATGACTAAGCGGTAACTGCCTAACTAAAGATTCCACCGAAAGATCCAACAGCGCATCTAGAATCGACAGCAAACCAACCATAAAACCTTGTTCGTTGAGGTGAGAGAAGGGCTGATAGCGCGACATCAATTGGCAAAATTGAGCTCGTTGCAATGAAAGGTGATACAGCTCTCGAGGCTTGTTACTGGAGATATACGATGCCACAACCAAAGAGACAAACTGCTTAAGGTTATCCTGGCCAAGATAAATCAATGCCTGACGAAAAGAGCTGATTTCGACAGCCAAATTCGGCGCTTGCGTATTTACAAAACGCAATAATTTATATGACAACGCGACATCTTGCGTAATGATGGACTCGATACGAGTAAAGTCAGGCTCAGGAGCACAAACTTCACGAAACAGTTGCAATGCCAACACTTGCTCAGGACTGACGTATTTAGTCTGCGAGACGAGTGGCTTGCTAAAAAAATAACCTTGGAAAAATTTAAAGCCAGCCGCTTTCGCTTGCTCAAACTCTTCTGCGGTTTCAACACGTTCTGCTAAAAAGTGGTATTTGACGCGTTTGGCAAGGTGTGTTGTGACAAGTTCACAGGCCTTTTCGAGCCCCATCGCCATAATGTCGAGCTTCACAATATGCACATATGGCAAAAAACGGCGCCATTCTGGTGTTAGGGTGAAGTCATCCAAAGCGATCAAGTAACCTTCTCGATAAAACTCACGAATCGCATCAAGAAGCTCATCCGTAGGTTGGCACGTTTCCAACACTTCGATGACAATTTTGTTTTTCGGCAAACTGCGCGGCAAACGTCGCACCAAACTTTGATGAGGAAAGTTAATAAAGCATCTTGAAGAGGCAATCACTGGGTTAGTACCCAGTGATAGGAAGTTTTCGACGATCAGTCGGTATGTCGCTCGATTTGAATCAATATGTGAAGGGTATGCGTTACTCTCCCCGTCTCGAAACAACAATTCATAACCCAGCGTCTGTCTTTTTCGGTTAAAGATCGGCTGGCGAGCGACATACGTTGTATTCATGCTAAAGAAGGACCTATAAATGGCTTATGACTTTGCAGCTGCTAATAATGCACCACAACCCATGAACATTGAACCGAATACTTTGTTTATTTTTCCCATGATTTTATCGGAGCGAATAAAGCGTCCCATTTGTGCTGCCAAGCTCGTGTAACCCAACATTACACACGCATCAATCACGACCGTAGTGACGCCAAGCACCAACAGTTGCGTGATTTGGTCTTTTGCCGGGTCAATAAACTGCGGGAACAACGCCACCAGAAAAACAATCGATTTAGGGTTGGTGAGGTTAATTAACACAGCCTTGTACAACAGCGCCGTGCCTGACATCTCGTTGTGGTTTTCAGCTGCGACTAAGCTTGACGTATCGCGCCATTTCAGAATCCCCAACCAAACCAGATAAGCGGCACCAACCCATTTAATGACAGAAAATGCGGTTGCTGACTGCGCGACAAGCGCACCAATACCCGCCCCCACCAGCGCGATGTGGATAACTAAACCAATTTGTAAGCCAATAATGGCACCCAGTGATTTACGGGTACCGTAACTCAAACCATTACTGATTGAGTTCACCGTGCCAGAGCCCGGAGCCAAACTAAAAACGATTGCTGTTACTACATAAGCTAACCAGACATGGGTATCCATTGCATTTCCTCACTAATTCTTCGATGATACATCGCGTAAACAACGTATCTTCAGGTAATCAACTAATGGCGACTAACCATTCACCTTTGACTTATACTCAAGAGACATTATTTGAGCAAGCAATTGGTGGTCCGATCGCAGCACTTTGGCAAACTCGCCAAGAGGGCTTTGTTAAAGGGACTGAGAAAAAGAACATTTACTGGTGCAAGCTAACCAACCCAGAGCATAAAAAAGCCGTGCTCATCGTAAATGGACGCATTGAGTCTTCCTGGAAATACCAAGAGCTGTTTTACGATCTCTACCGCCAAGGTTTCGATGTCTATTCCTTTGACCACCGCGGACAAGGTTTATCAGATCGTTTATTATCTGACTCAGATATGGGTCACGTCTATGACTTTACTGATTATATTGATGATATGGACATCGTCGTAAAAAAACACGACCTTAGCGAATATCAACAATGCTTCATCATCGCGCACTCTATGGGCGGCGCGATCGCCACACGTTACCTGCAAACTCACCCAGAACACCCTTTTACTGGTTTGATTCTAAGTGCGCCCATGTTTGGCATTAACCTGCCATGGTACCTATCACCAATAGCGATTCCGGTCACACAAATTATGTCAGCGGTATCGACTTTGCCACGCTATGCACCAGGACATCAGGCCTACTTCCCTAAGCCCTTTGAAGATAACCCACTTAGCCAAAGTTACGGCCGCTACCAATGGTTCCGAAACCTATATACGGAAAAACCGGAACTGCAAGTCGGTGGGCCAAGCACTCGCTGGGTTTGGCAAGGGCTCATGGCCGCTAAGCAGTGCTTTTTATTAACTCGCCAAGTCAAAATACCAGTAATCCTAATCCAAGCCGGAAACGATCGGATTGTTAGCAACCTCGCGCAAAAGCGTTTTATTGATAAATTGCGGAAAACCAACCCGCACGCGGAGCTGCTTTCTATCGAAGGCGCACAGCATGAAATCTTGTTCGAGACCGACAAGTATCGTAATCAAGCGCTCGATGCGATTTTCCGCTTTATGAATGACCCTAAATCACCATCAAACGAACAAGCACAATAAGAACTCTAGGCGACCATTTCACGACTAAGATTAAAGAGGAAATGTCTACACATCGATTTACCCTCTTTTTCATCCTCATTTTGGCGTACACTGCTTGAACTTGGCTACTTTGACACTGTGTTTAACCGCATAGTGCTATGAGCCCAAGTTCCCCCGCATTCGGAGCAGTACGATCTAGTCAGTCTGCTGTACTCCGTTTGCAATTCACCTGTTCCACACTATCCAAACCGTTTACGAGGACTTCATGAGCACATCGCTACCTTGCAAAGAGATCACCAAAATCGTTGCCTCTGATCTGGATGGCACGTTACTCGCACCTAACCATCAGCTCAGTGCTTACTCAAAAGAGACGCTAAAAGCGCTGCATGAAAAGGGTTATACCTTTGTCTTTGCAACCGGCCGTCACCACGTAGACGTTGCGAGCATCCGTCGCCAAGTTGGCATTCCAGCTTATATGATCACGTCGAATGGTGCCCGAGTGCATGACCAGGAAGATCAGCTAATGTACAGCGAGAATGTCCCTGCGGAACTGGTACAAGGCGTGATCGACACGATCAAACATGATCAAGAAATACTTATTCACATGTATCAAAATGATAGCTGGTTGATGAACAAGGATGATGAAACGTTACGTGACTTCCACGATGAATTCACTTACGTCTTATTTGATGAAGACCAAGCCCCAACTGACGGTATTGCGAAAGTTTTCTTCACGCATCCTGGAGAAGACCACGAACGTTTGGTCGTATTTGAAAACAAACTACGTGAGCAGTTTGGTGATAAGCTGAACATCGCATTTTCAACGCCTTGGTGTTTGGAAGTAATGAGCGCTGGCGTGTCTAAAGGTCATGCTCTTGAAGCGGTAGCGAAAAAACTCGACCTCACGTTAGAAAACTGCGTAGCATTTGGTGATGGCATGAATGACGTAGAAATGCTGTCGATGGCAGGTAAAGGGCTAGTTATGGGTACATCACACGAAAAAGTGATGAAAGCTCTACCAAATAATGAAGTAATTGGCAGCAATGCAGAAGATGCGGTTGCACACTACCTACAAGAACACTTGCTGTAAGCTTCAATACTCCAAATTATGAAGGGCTGCACATTCGCAGCCCTTTTCTTTTATCGCTGACTTGGCAGCTTCTCTTTGCCAAGAATCGCGTCCCATTCTTCTTCTATCACGGGCATAATCGACAAGCGATTTCCACGTTTCACCAACGGCATGTTCTCAAGTTCTGGCATCGCTTTCATCACCGACAACGGAATCACTCGCGCCGTTTTACGTACAAACTCTACATCCACCATAATCCAACGCGGGTTGTCTGGGTCTGACTTTGGATCGTAATAATCGCTTTCGGGATCGAATTGGAAATGATCGGGATAGGCTTCTCTCACAACTTTAGCAATACCTGCCACGCCAACATGTTTACAAGAAGAGTGGTAAATCAGGACTAAATCGCCCACCTTCACTTGGTCACGCATCATATTGCGCGCCTGATAATTACGAACTCCCTCCCAACATGAAACCTTTTGAGTTCGAAGCGTGTCAATAGAAAAGGTATCTGGTTCAGTTTTAAATAACCAATATGCCATAATGCCATCCGATGCCGATTGAGTAACAATAATGAGGAAGATATAACATGAAGGCTTTGAAAAACCCAGTGGCGCTTGCCACCCTGCTGGTTCTGCAAGCATGTAGTTCACAGCCGCCACAATCTGGTGCTGCTGACCCAACCTCTCCACCAGCAACCTTAGATAAGCCTGAAACCATTCAACCTCAAACTTTTATGCTACGCGGAAAAGTGATCGTCGGTCACGAGAGCCAATACATCATGCCTTGTGGCAGCGACAAGCAATATTGGTTGCAACTATCACCACAGCAAATGCAACGAGCAATTCAGTTAAATAACGAGCCTTACCAGACTATGTATGGCGAGGTTATCGGCCACCTCAACCCACCGGGCATCGATGGGTTTTCTGCTGATTTCGATGCTAACTTTGTAGTGGAACAAGTGAACTTCCTCACAACGGAAAACCCAAACCGTTGTCAGCAACCAAACAAACCAACTCGCGTGTTTGGTAATGAGCCTTCTTGGTCGGCAAGCTTTGAGGCTAATGGACTAACATTCCAGAAAATCGGCAAACAAACCACAAAATTAGCGATTAACAGCAGTCAGCTTCAACCTCGCCAGCGCACTTATCAACTGCAAGGTGGTGAGCTTCGCTTAACAGAAAACCTCTGCTCAGACACAATGAGCGATTCTTTATATGGCTGGAAAGCAACACTAAAACATGATGGCGAGACGTATCAAGGTTGTGGTATGGCTGCAAACGTCGATGCAACGCTTGGCTGGGCTAATACCTATGTCGCGACCTCAACCCAATCACAAGGCTTTGAAGTACAAATGACCTTAAACCCAGACCACAGCGCCACAACAAAATACCGTTACGCCAATGGACAAGCACCATTAATCGAGCGTGGTTACTGGCAACAGTTAAGTCCGTCTCAGGTTCAAGTTGTCATGACGCATCATCAACAGCAAAGGCTAATGTTAGAGCGACTGTTTACTCGAGAAGGCAATCAGCTCAAAGCGACCAAAGAAAAAGTCGGTAACTTGGTATACCCAATCGCCGATGGTGGTTTAGTCCTTTATCCTGCCACCGTTCGTGATGAAGGCATCATGCAACCAGCCGAAAAACGCACCAACAACCCCATCGGTAGTGCTGACGTACCTTCTAGTGCAGAGTTTGATTCAAAAGTAGATGCCGCGGTGCGCAACTACTTCTTTATCCATCAAACCAACCCCAACAATAACCAATACCGTTGGCTAACTTACGACCTCAACAGCGATGGTAACGAAGAGCTATTGGTACAGTTGGATTGGTGTGGTTCCGGTGGCTGTACATTGCTAATATTTGAACATCACGAAAAGGAATGGCGCTTTAATAGCCGCATTACACTAGTGCAAAGCCCGATTATGCTCGGCCAACAAACCTCTCATGGTTGGCGAGATCTGATTTTTAATGTCAGCGGTGGCGGAGCTAAAGCGGCTCAACATGTGATGCAATACACTGGGGTTAGCTACCCACTCAACCCAAGCATGGCGCCAACGGCAACGCCGAACCAAGTCAGTGGCGTGCGTCTGTTCTCTGATGGGATAAGCCCGGTGCGAGAAGGAGTTCGTCTGTAATGTCACAACCGTGTCCAACCTGCGGTTTTCAATTCAATTGTATGTGCTCGCTAATGCCGAAACTTAACAGTGAGCACAACATCCTGCTGTTAATGCATCCGAATGAACTGAAGCGTGATACTAATACCGGCCAGCTACTAGAGCAGTGCCAACTCAACATTGAGCGAGTAATCTGGGATCGCAAACAGCCACCAGCAGAATTGCTCACTCTATTAGCTGATCCGTCGCGGTATCCGGTGTTGCTCTTCCCCTGTGAAGAAAGTATCACACTCGAACATGTGGTACTCCAAAGCCAGCAACAAACCAAAACTCCGCTGTTTATTATTTTGGATGCCACCTGGCAAGAGGCGCGCAAGATGATCAATAAGAGCCGTTGGTTAGAAGGTATCCCTACTATGGGATTGTCTGCGTCGGCGGACTCACAATATCAGCTGCGACGCAACCAACAACAAGGTAATTTGTGTACGTTTGAAGTCGCTGCACATTTGCTCGGGCAACTTGGAGAACAAAACAACCAACAACAAATGCAGCGCTTTTTTGCCCATTACCTCGCTCTGTTCCAAGCTGAAAAGAGTGGACACGCTCTTAAGCGTTAACCATTAAGCTCAGTAGAAGAACCAAACAAAAAACGCAGCCTACGCTGCGTTTTTACGACAAGAAGTTTCACGTGAAACATCATTAAAACAGTCGAGTCGGCTCGCCAAGATAGTAACCCTGCAAATAATCCACCCCCATGTCTTGTGCAATGGTACACACCTCCTGATTGTGGACGAACTCCGCCACCGTCTCCGCGTTAAACACCTGGCACAAACGCACCAACTGGGAAGCGATCTTGCGCTGTTTTAAGTCTTTATCAATATCACGAATCAAGCTGCCATCGAGCTTTATGACTTCTGGCTCCAACTTTAGGATTTCATCGATATTCGAATAACCGGACCCAAAGTCATCAACAATGATACGCGCCCCTAAGCTTCTAAAATGACTGCACACTTCTATCATTCGGCCGTAGTCTTTGATCTGCTCAGATTCCAGCACTTCTAAACCAATTCGCCTTGGGTCATTTAGCTGGCTAATTTCATGCTCTAAAAGCATTAAAGTTTTATCACTGAGCAAATCTTGCGGCGATAAGTTTATAGAAAAGTCACCTTGCTTATCTCGCATATAATGCAACGTAGAATGAATCATGTGCCGACTTAGTCGAGTGTAAAGATGCGTATCAGAGATAATTGGCAGAAAACGCCCTGGCGCAATCACCGTTCCATCGGCTTCCAGAATACGAACCAAACATTCTTGGCTTGCCAGTTTGTGGCTACCCGCATGCACAATAGGTTGGCTATAAGTGATGATATTCTGTTTAAGAATGGCTCTACTGACGCAACTTAGCCATCCAAGTTGCTCTTTACGCACATCCTCACTGACTTCAATATCTTTCGCATTACAGATATGGGTATTACTGCGTACACCGGAGCGCCTCGCTTCGATGCCTTTGAGTAAGAGCTCATCTACTGAAGCGGATGGAAAGTCTCGACGACTCACTAAGCCGCCGCATAGCGAGATAGAAAGATAATCTATTTCACGTAGGCCAATTGGCTCAAAATTAGTTTGTTCTACCGCGTCAGCAAAACGCGTAAAGTGCTGTTTGATGGTCTCGCTGCTTTGATCAGCTTTAAATATGAACGCCCACTCACCAACCCCAATACTATAAAGCTGCAAAGCCGTTGGCATGCCGAAACGCTTTCGTAGTCGATTCGTAAAGTGCATTGAGAGATCTTTGAGTAATTGATCTCCCACTCGGTAGCCGTATTTTTCGTTGATATGACTAAAGTTAAGTAGCTTTAGAGTCAACAAATGCTCATCCAAATCGATGTTACTCAGCCGCTCTTGCAATGCGACCCGGTTTTGTAACCCCGTACGACTGTCGCGTCGATAGCTTTCTTGTAACTTGCGCGTTTGGCGATCGAGTTGATATCCCATATGCGCGTTCATATGGTTGAGATCGCCGATCGCATTTCGAATCAAGCTAAACAACGGTGAAATAGAGGAGCTAACGGGCGACTTAGGCAAGTTCAATGTTTGCACTTCGTCTCCCTCTCGCATCGCTAAATACGTCAGGCTGTGATGAAGAATTTCGGGCTGACCAATACCACCATGCAGTTCCCCCATACAGTAACTACCAAACGTCGTCGCAATATCTTTGAAGGCTTGGACTTCGTCGCTGCTGTCAATAAAGTCTAACCGTGACGCGCAGTTAAAAATCATAACGACTTCAGGTTGGTGCATGGCTAACTCAACCACACCATGCCGCACTTGCTCGAGCGTTAACGAGGGATGGTTATAGCAAAATTGCACTTCGTCACCAAGACACCAGGGCCTGTCGAAGCTCATACTGCCATCAGCGTGTAGCTCCGTTACCGTACAAACTTCCTTTCGCCCTAAGCTTTCTCGATACAAAGGAAAGCTGAGCAGTTGACTCAGCGTCACGTCATGGCCATCCGCCAAGTAACGCTTGTATACGTCCAGCGCTTTCTTCTCACCTAAACAATACAAGCGCGTTCCTTTTGCATGAGTGACTTTGTGTGGCATGCCAATCGGGTTCCACTCCGAATACGCATCAGTCCATAGCTTCAAAGTATCACTGTGCAAAGCTACGGCAACCACAGCGTTATCGTAAACTCGGTTTTGATATAGCACCCAGCAGCCATCGTCAATACTCTGCGCCAACCCTCCAGAAATCACTACTTCTTCACTGGCGAAGGTTTGAAACAAGGGATAGTCACGTCGTTCAATTTGCACAGCAAAGCTGAGGATCACCTGTGAATTATGCTGCATTAGAAGAGAGCGCTTGAGCTCCCCGCCATCAATGTCAGGGGAGTAAGAGTATGTTTGTACCGCAGAAGTCAGCGTGGTTTGCTCAAATTCAATCACACTCACTAGGCAACCAGAGGTAAATATCTCCCCTTCCAGAATTACATTACGCGTACTATGCCCCATAACATGAGCATTCGGCAGCGACGACAAAACGGCGTCTGCAAGTGTGGTCGTAAATTCGCGCGATTGCGTCGACAATATTTGTACTAAATATTGTTTATCTGAGGAAGTCGGAAAAGTGACTAAAAAGTCATTCAGTTGACTGACATCGTGAACCAGTTTTGAAAAAGCTCGCATGGACCTACCACTGCCGTAACACTATCTTCACCACGACGTGTGGCGTTACTATTTTTATTTAATAGAGAATAATTTACGTGGCTTTGCGCTGCTTTTCTAGACACAAAATGAGATTAGAATGGATTAATGCGAAAGCAATTAAAAAAGTGTGAGTAACGGCTGCAAACTATTGATTTCAATATCAGGTAAAGTACGTGTTTTTGAATGGTTAATGACATTTTTATTCATATCATTAAACCAACAGGCTGCAAAACCAGCCAACTTTGCACCATGCACATCCGTGGTTAGGTGATCACCGACATGCAGAATATTCTCCGCAGGGATATCCAAGAATCGCTTCGCTTTAGTAAACATATCGGTTGCGGGTTTCGCCAATCCATCTGGTCCTGCTTTAAGTACCTGTTGGAAATAAGGCGTAAGACCGATGCGGTCTAAATCCACATTACCGTTGGTGATTGCCACCAACGGGATGTGCTGCGCGAGTTCCTCCAGTACATCGAGGCTTTGCTGCGGCACTTCAAAACGGTTACGCCAGTCCAACGCAACGTCTACTGCGGCTTTCGCAGCGGCATGTGCTGCGTCTTCGTCGTAGCCTACTTGGGAGAAGGCTTGCTGAAGTTGCACTAAACGCCATAAAGTGACATCGCTCTTCAGCTCGGGTTGTTGCTGCACAACACGCTGTTTGAGAGCAAACCAATCCGCTTTGTTCATATGAGCAACCGCTGGATGATGGTGCTTGAGCCAAGATAGCAACTCACGCTCCATGCGAACGATCACAGGATAGTTGTCATAGAGGGTATCATCTAGGTCAAAGGTCATTGCCTTAATAGGCTCGATACGGCGATAAAATTTCATACTTCGGCTCACTCCCCGTTCTTTTTACGTGCGCGTGGGTGGGCTTGGTCGTAGGCTTGCGCCAAATGTTGGAAATCCAAGTGCGTGTAGATTTGGGTCGTCGAAATGTTCTCGTGCCCTAAAAGCTCCTGTACCGCACGTAAGTTATTGCTTGATTCGAGCATATGTGTCGCAAATGAGTGACGCAGTTTATGCGGACTAATATGGCTTGCGACAGACTGTTTCTGCCCCCATTCAGCCATGCGCTTTTGCACGCTACGATGCGAAATACGCGTTCCGAGCTTAGATACAAACAAGGCGGGCTCACCTGGAGCGGCTAAATCACCACGAACGCGTAACCACTTCCCGACCCACTCGGTTGCCATCCCAGAGAACGGCACTTTACGTTCTTTATCGCCTTTACCAATAACACGAAGCTCACCACTACGCAGTTGTACATCACGTACATCCACACCCACCAACTCAGCCAAACGTAAGCCGGCACCGTACATCAGCTCCATCATGGCGCGATCGCGCACAGCCAGCGGATCGTCCTCGTTGACTTCAAGTAATTGGCTCACTTCGTCAACATCGAGGTTTTTGGGCAACGGGCGTTTTTTGCGAGGTGCTGAAACCCCTTTGGCTGGGTTAGCAGACATCTCGCCACGCAGAATAAGGAAATCGAAAAAGCTACGCAGTGATGAGAGTCGCGTTGCCAAACTGCTGGCTTTCATGCCTTCTCGCATGCCCTTACCTGCTAATTGGCGCACCCAACCAGCATCCACTTGAGACCAATCTTTGAGCCCCATTTCAGCTAAGTGCTGCGCCATAGTTTCTAGCTGCTGTTTGTAATTGCGCTGAGTATGTAGGCTAAGCCCCTTTTCGCTTCGTAAGAATTCATAGAAGCGCTCAAGAGGCTTTTGCAGACTATTTGGCAGAGGATTGTTGGGAGTTGTCGTCATCGTAACTTTGCCATACCAGTGTTTGAGCGAGATGTGCCACTACTAATGATAGGTGACGCAAAAACAAGGTATCCATATCTGGCTGAAAATGGCCGCCATCTTCACTAGAAAAAGCAAGCACGCCCAGTGTTTGCTGTTTCACGAGCGGCAGTACCACATAGGAACCCATTTCCGGCACTTCCATGTTGCCAAACAAAGCTTCACGATCCACTTTGCGAAGACGTCCTAAGTACGCATCTTTGCCATTTAAGTGAGTGGTCGCAAAGCGTTGATAACTTTCCTTACTCAATTGAATCGATGCGTCGCATTGACTAAACAATCGAACAAACGCACGTAAGCCCAATGCTTTGGCTTTATCTTCGATAGAATGAATGACTTGTTTAAAGTCACCACACTTTAGAATCTGCCCCTGCAAATCCATAAATTCGTAAAAGGTGCGATCATTGTTCGCCGCAAGCGATATTAGTGTAGTGATCTCTTCCTCTAACTCTTCAATGCGCTGACGTTGACGATTCATTTGGATGTGCACCAAAGATACCGCGCCTAAGTCTGAGTGTGGGAAAGATAAACGATCCACAAGCTCCGGACGTTGCACAAAAAAGTCTGGATGATCTTTGAGGTACTCGGCCACTACTTCAGCCGTTAAGGCATCTGCTTCTACTTGAGACAAACCGTTTCCTTTTTCTTCAACTAGCAAGATAATTGACCATCAAATACATGCGTTGTAGGTCCGGTCATAAACAACGGCTTGCCAGGACCTTGCCATGCAATTCGCAATTCACCACCAGGTAGAGAAACCTTAACGTTTTCATCCAACAAGCCCTGCAGAATCCCAACCGCGACTGCCGCGCATGCACCACTACCACAAGCTTGTGTCTCTCCTGCGCCTCGCTCATAAACTCGAAGACGAATATGGTCACGACTCATCACCTGCATAAAGCCAGCGTTGACGCGCTCTGGGAAACGCTCATGCGACTCAAGCAGCGGACCGAGAGTTTCCACTTCTGCCGTATCCACATCGTCGACCACGGTCACTACGTGCGGGTTACCCATGCTCACAGCACCACAAAACAAGGTATTGTCGCCTGCTCGCATGATGTAAGTTTTCTCTTTTTGCTTCGCTTTGAAAGGAATTTTGTTCGGTTCAAACTCTGGCACGCCCATGTTGACCGTCACTTCCCCATCATCTTCGATGTTGAGAATCATCTTTCCTTTCTTGGTGCTCACGCTGATGCTGTATTTATTGGTCAGCCCCTTCAAGCGAACAAAGCGGGCAAAACAGCGTGCACCGTTACCACACTGTTCAACTTCACTACCATCGGCATTAAAAATCCGATAATGGAAGTCGGTTTCAGGGTCGTAAGGGGCCTCTACCACAAGCAATTGGTCAAAACCAACGCCAGTATGACGATCCGCCAAGCGGCGGATCAGGTCTTGCGAGAAAAACACGTTCTGGGTAATACAGTCGACGACCATGAAGTCGTTGCCCAAACCGTGCATTTTGGAAAAGTGGAAATGCATTTGTTGTGTGTTACTCCGGTAGAATCTGTTCCAGCTGCCACAAACTGGTCAGCTCCTCACGCTGGCGAACTAAGTGGCTTTGTTTACCGTCCACCATCACTTCTGCCGCTCGGGTACGAGTATTGTAGTTCGAAGACATCACAAAACCATAGGCACCTGCTGAACGAACCGCGAGTAGATCACCTTCTTGCAAAACGAGTGCGCGATCTTTACCCAAGAAGTCGCCGGTTTCACAAATAGGACCAACCAAGTCGTAAGTCTGAGCTTCACCCTTTCGCGGTGAAACTGGCACAATATCTTGCCATGCTTGGTATAGCGCAGGACGCATCAAGTCGTTCATTGCAGCGTCGATAATCGCAAAGTTTTTATGCTCAGTATGTTTTAAAAACTCAACACGCGTTAGCAATATACCTGCGTTCGCAGCAATTGCACGGCCTGGCTCAAAGATCAGCTCCAAGTCTTGGTGATTTTCAAGACGGCCTAGTAACGCTTTGGCGTAATCAGAAGGCTGAGGTGGTAATTCATCACGATAGACCACACCCAAACCACCGCCGACGTCAAGGTGACGAATGTTAATGCCTTGCGCTTTTAAATCATCAATCAGGGCTAATAAACGGTCTGTCGCGTCGATAAATGGGTCTATATTGGTCAGCTGAGAACCAATGTGGCAGTCGATACCTTGCACATTCAAGTTCGGCAGGCTTTGCGCGAATTTATAAACATCTGGCGCACGATCAAACGCAATGCCGAATTTATTGTCGCGAAGACCAGTCGAAATGTAAGGGTGTGTTTTCGCGTCGACATCTGGATTGATACGCAGAGAAATTGGCGCAATCACACCAAGCTCACCCGCAACCTTGTTCAAACGTTCTAGCTCTGGCTCAGATTCAACGTTGAAACATTTGATACCTAGCTCAAGAGCGCGCTTCATCTCTGCCGGTGTTTTCCCAACACCAGAGAAGACGACTTTCTTCGGATCACCGCCTGCGGCAATCACACGCTCAAGTTCACCACCCGACACGATGTCAAAACCCGATCCCAAACGCGCTAGCGTGTTCAATACGCCTAAGTTTGAGTTGGCTTTCACCGCGTAGCAAACCAGGTGAGGATGCTGACCCACAGCACTATCAAACGCCTTCCAATGGCGCTCTAGCGTGGCTCGAGAATATACATAAAGAGGAGTGCCATATTGCTCTGCAAGAGCTTGAAGTGGGACGTCTTCGGCCCAAAGCTGGCCATCATCCTGATAGTTGAAGTAATCCAAAATTCGCTTCCCTTATTTTATTCGACTGCTGAACCCTAATTTCACCCTAAGGTGCGGTTATTTATTGTGATTGCTCATTCTGTTGAGTGTCATCTGGAATGTATAGTGAGCCAGACTGACCACACCCCGCTAAGGTCGCGGCAACCATCACAAACAACACAGTAACTAATTTTTTCATTTCGCATATCGTGATTATTGAATCAATGCCCCCTATAATCGCACCACACTCAGGAAAAGCAATAGGATAGACGGATGAACGATACTGAATTTCATCAACTGGTGGATGCGCAGATGCAAATCATCGAAGAATCCATCGATGATTCAGGCGCAGACATTGATTACGAAGTCACTGGCAACGTAATGACATTGGAATTTGAAGACCGAAGCCAAATCATCATTAATCGCCAAGAGCCGATGCATGAGATCTGGCTAGCGTCCAAATCTGGTGGTTTCCACTTCAAGCTTATTGAAGGTAAATGGACCTGCTCAAAAACGGGTATGGAGCTATTTGAAATGGTGAAGAAAGAGTGTGAAAAGCACGCAGGCGAAGCCATTGATTGGGCATAATTCTGGTCAATCGTCACCAAAACAAAAAGAGCACCGAAGTGCTCTTTTTGTTTATTGATACGGGTTTAATTACGCGTTCACAGTTTTGGTCGGGCGACTCGGTGAACAACCGTCATTACGGTAAGGAATGATATACGCATTCCCCTCTTCAGGGTGAATAATTTGATAGTACTGAGGCAGGTTAAAATTAATAAACTTCGACGCGACGCGACTATCGTCTTTTACCGACGTGTAGAAACTGTTTACAGACGAAATCATTTCATCTTTGGAGCCACTAAATTGGTGATACACTTCTACTTGATTTGACTCATCCAACACATAAATATTGAAGCCATCTTCGTTATCTTCAAAGAAGAACTGCACCAGACCTTCACTGGCAAACCCATCCACCGCTTCCGGCATTTGATATTCTTGCTCACGATCGAGCATTAACAGCGGCGAGCCTTTGAGTTTGTTAGTGGAAATGCTGCGGTAGAAATCGATGGAATTTTCTAGCTTCTGCACCGACACACCACGACGTTCAAAGAACAACCCATAAGTCTGGTTACCAAGACGCATCGCTTTAAAGCGGCGACGTTTCTCTTGCTCTACTGGTTTCAAGCGTAAGTCGATACATTCAGCTAAAAGCTGGTAAACCATATTACGCATCACACCACGCATGTTCTTCGCATAGCAGAACACATCCACTGATTCTGGTGGCAACGCATCTTGGTGCATTTTGCCCAAAATGGTTTTCAGTGCATCCAGCATCGCCGTTTCCCCTTTGAAATGCAGCGTACGCACTTCATGCCAAGAATTACGGTAAACAAGGTCAACACTGCCGACTAAATTTTTATGTTCTGGACCAAAGCTAAAAATATCGGTGTTCTTAACATCCACTTTCAACGAACGACCAGAAAGTTCAGACGTCGGATCATTTTCAAAGTTGATGAACATCGCAAGCTGGCTTATTTCACAAGGACTCGCTAGCGCCTGCATAGATGGACGACGCTTACGCAACGCAAAAGTATTTCGTAAGTCACTCACCATTTGGTAAAACTTATCAATATCTAGCTGCGCTTCACGTACCACGGCATGTAAACGAGTCGATTCAGTAATCAAGCCATTGAAGAATGCCCAAGCAACCAACTTACTCAAGTATTCATGATGCTCTAGATATGGTTGCCCCAAAATGCGGTGCGCAATAAGTGGTTGTTTATAGAGGTACCAACCAGACTTGTTCACTCCCCCTTTTTTCACTTCGATAAAGCTCAAGTCAGGCTCGTGCAGATCAGGTGAAATCTGTGGGTTTAGTAACGTTACTTTGCCCGGCAATACTTCAAAAGCTGCGTAAAGTTTACGGGCCAAAATACTGATGTCTTGCGGACTGATAGCAGAAGTGATGTCGTTACGACGCGCAAATTGAATCAAGTTACGGTAGCTTTGCATCAACGCATCCAGCAATGCATGATGTACCACCTTTACTTGTTCAACCTTCCAATTACGGCGGTCATCGAGCTCTGCAACGACACTGGCATCCCAATTCCATTTTGCAATCATATCGCTCAGCGCTTCACGACGCCAAGCTACTGAGCCAACATTCGGCTCACGAGATAATTTTTCATGGGTTTTGAGATAGAAACAGCGACGCACTAAATCCAAACGTGTATCGTCTTGAATTCGCTCTAAGTAACGGGTTACTTTTTCCAACATTAAGTAGTACGCATCCATGCCATAGAGATCAGGCTCATGGGCAAAGAAACGACGTTTAGTGTCGATGCTTAACAATTGAGTATGCGGGTATTCCCACGAGTAAGCTTCTAGCAAGATGGCTTTTAATACCGATTTGTAGGGAGAGTCGATGCTTTTGTATAACTGCCACAAGTTCGAGCCGAAGTATTCTTCAGCAGGAATGCAGTTCAATTTACCAAAGTCGATCCATTCACTACAGTCGATGTAACCATCACTGCACAGTTGAGAAACGTACTCGTCGTAACACTCTTCCATTTCTGGCGGCACGATTTGCCATAACAAACGCTGTCCGGCAATACGCACCGCACTACGATAGAATTCATCTAGCAAAAGTAAGTGCTGAGATGAACCACAGTTATCACCTGTCATCTCCTCAGAATGATTGCTTCTAAAGCGCTCTTTATCCATTAAGAAAAAGTTCGCTTCCACGCCTTTGCTTTGTGCCCAATCCGTGATGAGTAAGCATTTATTGGTCAATAACTCGCGTTCGTCACAATCCATCTCTGGTGAGATACACACCCAAATATCCAAATCACTGGAAGTACTTTGACCAATCGAGGAGGTACTGCCCATGGTGTACAAACCCAATATAGCGGGCTTTTCTACCGTCTTGAGCGGCTGACCAATGGCAAGTTGAATATCATCTATGAATTGTTGCTGAATGCTATTTAGTTCAAGCCCATGCACACCAAAAGGGACATCGGCATCATAATAGCCAGGAATTACAGGATGGTTGTAGTTCAACAAGGCAGGAATCAAATGGAAGACTTGCTGGCTTTGCGAATCCATAAGCGCCAGCGCGCGATCAACTCGCTGCTGATTCAAATTATCTAGTCGCTGGATGATTTTTTGGGTGTAAGCCTGCAAGGGGAATTCCTTGGTTGAACAATCACGAAAATCTGCTGACGTTTTAAACCAAAATGGCTTAAAAACGTGATCAATTTAACACTTTTATTGGTGCGGGTAAAGCTTCACGCCCGCGTATCACTCTGGATACAAAACCATACTTTAGTCACAAAATTAATCGCGCGGTAGTGTCGCTCTTATTACCTATTACTAATAATAGTCCTTAGTCTAATTGAGAATCCAGTCACACTATTTTCATAACGTCATGTAATTCCATTCATAGCCTTCAGAGATAACGAACTAACAGTAAGCATTTCTTGATGAGAATGGTAGGATAAACCCAAATCCAAACAGCATTGAGAAGATCATGACACAATCCACACCGATTCGCATTGCAACTCGAAAAAGCCCTCTTGCTTTATGGCAAGCTTACTTTGTTAAAGACGCCCTTCAAGCCGCTCACCCTGGCTTGGAAGTCGAGTTAGTAACCATGGTGACCAAAGGTGACGTGATTTTAGATACACCACTAGCAAAAGTTGGCGGCAAAGGCTTGTTCGTAAAAGAGCTTGAAGTCGCGATGCTAGAAGGACGCGCAGACCTCGCCGTTCACTCAATGAAAGACGTACCCGTCGATTTCCCAGAAGGCCTTGGCCTCGTGACCATTTGTGAGCGTGAAGATCCTCGTGATGCCTTCATCTCTAATACCTATAGCCACATTGATGAGCTCCCTCAAGGTGCCGTGGTTGGTACTTGCAGTTTGCGCCGTCAATGCCAACTGAAAGAATATCGTCCGGACATCATCATCAAAGAGCTTCGCGGTAATGTGGGCACTCGCCTTGGTAAGTTAGATGCGGGTGAGTATGATGCAATCATTCTTGCTGCGGCTGGCCTCAAACGATTGAAGCTTGAAGAACGCATTCGTAGCTTTATCGAACCAGAGCAATCACTACCAGCGGTAGGCCAAGGTGCTGTCGGTATTGAGTGCCGCCTTGACGATGAAAGACTGCTTAAGCTGCTTGAGCCACTTAACCACCAAGACACCGTAGACCGCGTTTTGTGTGAGCGCGCAATGAATCTGACCCTAGAAGGCGGCTGTCAGGTACCAATCGGCAGCTATGCCCTACTAGACGGCGACAACATTTGGTTACGCGCATTAGTTGGCGAACCAGATGGCAGCGTAATTGTTCGTGGTGAAATTCGTGGCCATCGTAAAGATGGCGAAGCATTAGGAGTGCAGCTAGCCAATGAGCTGCTAGATAACGGCGCTCGTGAAATCCTAACTAAGCTGTACGCAGATCACGAATAACCATGGCAGTGTTGGTCACTCGGCCGGGAGAGCAAGGCAACGCGCTTTGCTCTCTGCTCGAAAGGCACGGCATTTCCGCATATCACCATCCTCTGATCGACATTGTCGCCGATCTCACGGACACGCACCTCTCTAAACATCTACATCAAGCTCAAATTGTTATCGCTGTTAGTCGACATGCAGTGCAATGTGCACAGCAAATCTTAGCCAGCAACGGGATGTCATGGCCGAAACAAGCTATTTACCTTGCCGTTGGTCAAAAAACAGCACACTATTTAAGCAAATGTACCCAACAGAAAGTACACTATCCCCAAGTCAGTGATAGTGAACACTTATTGCGACTGCCAGAGCTCAACAATGTGGCACAACAACAAGTTCTTATCCTTCGTGGTAACGGCGGAAGAGAGCTGATCAAAGATGCATTGGTGAGGCGTGGCGCAAAAGTTCACTATAGTGAGACTTACAAGAGAGAATTCATCCCATTCGATCCAGTAAGCTGTATCTCACTATGGAAAAACCTACAAATTAACCAGATTATTGTCACCAGTGGTGAACAACTGGATTATTTGTGCAGCCAATTGACGTCGGAGCAATTGACTTGGCTTAATCAACAAGAGTTGTATATCCCCAGTCAGCGTATCGCTGACATCGCAATTCAAAGGGGGTTCACTCGCGTGAGATGCACGGGAAGCGCATCCAACCAAGAATTACTGGCGGCTCTCCAGCCCTAGCTACACAGGATATAGGCATGACAAGTAAAAATAACGACCAAAAAAATAACGATAAAAACCTTTCCGAAGAAACCTCATCGGCACCGCTAGTCGAAAAAACCACATCGCAGCAGGATGCGGACCTTAAAAAAGAGCAACCACAAGCGGCCGAGCCCCCAAAAACAGCAGAGCCAACCAAAGTCGAGTTTGAAGAAAAACAAGGTAAACGCGGTGTCAAACTAGGCACGGTCGCTATCATCTTATCGATTATTTTTGGCGGTGGCCTCGCGTACAAGGTGCATCAACAGCAAGCCGATTACCAAGCGCAGATCGCCCAACTAAAAAGTCAGCTAGAAAGCACTCAAGCTTCCATGAAGCAAGAGCTCAGCCGGGTACAAGAAGAAACCATCGAGAAAGCAACAACCGTGACACACAAAGCGGAAGTGGTACTTGGACAGCAACAGAAGAGCATTGAAAGCTTACAGCTCGCCGTTGCCGATGTGAAAGGTCGTCGACCAAACGACTGGCTATTAGCGGAAGCCGATTACCTTGTCAAATTAGCTGGTCGTAAATTGTTCTTAGAGCACGATGTAGAAAGCGCGACTCAACTGATGGAAAGTGCAGACCAACGCATTGCAGCACTGAATGACCCTAGCCTCGTCAAACTACGTAAAGCAATGGCGAACGATATCACCAAACTTCGCACTATCCCGCTAATTGACCGTGATGGATTGGTACTACGCTTAACTGCCCTACAACAGCAAGTAGACAAGCTCCCTCTCGCCAATGCACTGCTACCTGAAGCTGAAGCCGTAGAAAACACTGAAGTGTCTGAAGATATCGCAAACTGGCAAGATAACTTAATGACCTCTTTGAAGGACTTTTCAGAAAACTTCATTACCTTCCGCACGCGCGATGGTAACGTCATTCCACTGCTTTCTCCTGAGCAACACTTTTACCTGAAAGAAAACATCAAAGCCAAATTGGAAACGGCAATAAAAGCGGTGTACCAAGAGCAAGGTGAAATTTACACCACGTCTCTAAAAACAGCAGACAAATGGGCATTAGCTTTCTTCAACCAAGACGATAATTCTGTTAAAGAGTTCAACAAAACGGTTAACCTACTAAGTCAGCAAAATATTCAAGTGGAATACCCAACAAAACTGCAAAGTCAGTCTCAACTATCAGATGTCATCCGTGAACGCCTACGTCGTGAAGTCACAACGATGACAGGCATGGAGGATAAGTAATGTTTCGTCTTATTTTCCTATTTGTTGTACTAGGCGCAGGACTATTTGTTGGCACCCAGTTTTCTGGTCAGCAAGGCTATGTACTCATCTCCATTGCCGAGAAAACGATCGAGATGAGCGTAACGACATTAGTGGTTTTCGTTATCGCTGCACTCGCAGGTCTTTTTCTGCTTGAGTACCTGATTAAGAAGTTAGTTTATGCTAGTTCTACAACATGGAATTACTTCAGTGTTCGCAAAATGCGCCATTCCCGCCGATACACCAATGAAGGCATTATTAAACTTCTAGAAGGTGACTGGAAAGGTGCTGAGAAGAAAGTAACTCGCTGGGCAAATCATCACGATATGCCGCTGCTTTGCTACTTGGTTGCGTCTGAAGCCGCACAAGGCCAAGGTGATAAAGCAAAACGAGATCACTATCTAGAGCTAGCGAGCCAACAAGAGAACGCCCATCTCGCAGTAGAACTGACTCGAGCGAAACAATTTATCCGCGACAACGAGTTCGAGTCCGCTTTCGATACCTTGCAATCGTTAAAAAGTCAGTATGCGAGTAACTCTATTGTATTGAACTTGCTGAAAACAACGTACATGCAGCTAAAGTTGTGGCAACCTCTTATTGACCTCTTGCCACAACTAACCAAAGCAAAACTCATCACGGAAGAAGAACATGCAGAGCTGATTCAAAAGGCGCAGTGCGGCTTACTCCATGAAGTAGCGCAGCAACAGGGTAGCGAAGGGCTAATCTCCCATTGGAATAGCCTCTCACGTAAAGTGAAACAAGACACACACCTCGTTGCCTGTTTTGCTCGAGAACTCATCACACGAAAAGCTGATGCAGAAGCCTTTACCGTGCTAAAAGAAGCATTAAAAAAACAACCAGCCCCAGAGCTTTATCAACTACTGCCAGATCTAAATCTGCCAGATACCCACCCTGTCGTGGTCTTCTTAGAGGGAGTAGTGAAGAAAGAACCGGATAACGCCGCTGCCCATAGCGCATTAGCGCACTTCTATTTCCGTCAAGAGAAGTGGCAAGAAGCCCAGGATCACTTTGAGATCGCCTTAAAGCTTCGCTCTGACGTCTCTGACTATGCATTCCTAGCAGACACACTAGAGAAGCAAAATCTAACCAAAGCTGCTCACGAAGTCTCTCGTAAAGCTCTCACGCTAGTACAGAATGACTAACTAAAGGTGACCTAACGAAGCCGGCAGCTTACTGTCGGCTTTTTTATTGCCTGCTACTAACCCTTTAGTCCTTGGTCATCAAGATGTTTATCAAATTCATTGGCTCCCAAGTAGTGCCCGACTTCCTAGTAACTCACTATCGTTTCACTTTCACTCTTCTCTTTTGACTACTCTGATCCTGTCATTCCAGCAGAATCCAAAACAATTTTAAAAGATGCAGGAATACGTAACTTTAGCCTGTAGAAGTATGGTTTTAAGACGTAGCTAGATTTAGGCAATAGAGCACGCGCGTCGCTAGACTGAGTAAAACAAAAAGATACATCAGTGAAACAGTGGCTATTTGAGTATGCTTATTCCCGTAAAAGGGGCTAGAGAAGCAATGGTAGTGCTTTAAGAGAACGATAAGGCAATAGATGGTTCAACAGCATCTCCAACAACCTTATCGGGACAGCATGCAGTGATGAGGATGAACAGCTTTAGAGGCAACTGCACTTCTTAGCAAAAATCAAAACGTCACAACCAATACCGATACCAATATTACTTTGTCGAAAAGTAGATCGCATATGGAATTGATTTTTGACAAGCACAGATAGAGTAATAAAGATGTGCGGAAATGAAAAAAGCCTCGCTATTTCTAGCGAGGCTTCTTAATAGTGGCGGAGAGATAGGGATTTGAACCCTAGATACGCTATTAACGTATGCCGGTTTTCAAGACCGGTGCTTTCAACC
>NZ_JAWOVY010000022.1:572-78640 GCF_033340155.1 Vibrio sp. 1562 | reverse complement strand
GGTAGTTCAGTTGGTTAGAATACCGGCCTGTCACGCCGGGGGTCGCGGGTTCGAGTCCCGTCCACTCCGCCACTTATTTGAGCGTCGTCTCAATAAACACGAATTACAGGGGTGTAGCTCCAATTGGCAGAGCAGCGGATTCCAAATCCGCGTGTTGGGAGTTCGAATCTCTCCACCCCTGCCATACTCTAAAGCCTCAGCAGTAATGCTGGGGCTTTTTTGCATTTGAAGAAAAGAGAAGCTGACTAGTTGGAAGAGTTGTCGATTCCTCTGATACCAAAGTATCGGGGGGATTGAAAGCTCATATCTCCGGGATATTGGTCCACTTCACCTATCCCCCATATTCATAAGCTCTGGCTTAGGTCAGGGGCACTTTTATTTCTAACGAATATGTCTTTTATTCCTAACGTATAGTTTCAACGTCAGGTGTATGTTTATCCAACGAATATGGCATATCTTTGCTTCATATAGTTTTATTTTCTAGTAATGTAATTACTAAATGTTGATGTATCGCTTTGCTCTTTCTGTTTTACCTTCGAATTTCATAACACTTTTTCTTCGTTATCGAGCACATCTGATTCACAATCTATTGAAAGGTCAGTGGTTACATTGGCTTGGATGATTACTGACTTGGTTCCTGTTATCATCATGCATTAATGCTAATAATTAGGAAGTAAGTTTATGCCACATTTTCGATTCCGTGCTGTAGAGCCACAAGCTGTTCAGGCATTATCAAAACCCCTTACGGATGAACTTCAGCCTCTAATGGACTGTCCGCGTGAGGATTTTACTTTTGAGTATATCTACACTACGTTTTTCAATGAGGGTGAGGTGAGTGCTGCATATCCTTTTGTCGAAGTGCTTTGGTTCGACCGTGGCCAGGAAGTGCAAGATGAAGTTGCCAAGCTTATTACGCAACAAGTGCGCGGTATCGCTGGTGCCGATATTGATGTTGCAGTTATCTTTTCCGCCTTATCTCCTAAAGCTTATTACGATAATGGCGAACACTACTAAAGGTTAAAGGCTATGAGGCTGAGTTTCATTGTAACTTTGGGTTTATGTTTCTCAGCTTCAGTATGTTCTACTCCTTGGGAGTCCGCGGTTAATCCTACCCGAAACTCTTCCTCCTCTATTGGTAGTTATGCTAACGGTTGTTTAGATGGTGCATTACCCTTGCCTCTCGATGGCGTTGGTTATCAAGTCTTACGTAGTAAAACGAAGCGCTACTATGGGCACCCTAAAACGATAGAGTTTATTGAAAATCTGGCGCTTAAAGCTCATCAAAATCTCAACACCACTCTGCTAATTGGTGATTTGTCTTTACCTAGAGGTGGAAGGTTCTCCTCTGGTCATTCTAGTCATCAAACCGGGTTAGATATCGATATCTGGTTAAGACTTGCTGACCAACCGCTTTCTTATAACGAATTACAACTTCCTAAACCCATGAGTGTGGTGGATTTAAAAGGTTATTCCATACTTAATCATCGCTGGGAAGAGCGGCACTTTAAGCTAATTCGGTACGCTTCAAAAAGTAAGGATGTTGCACGAATTTTTGTACATCCTGTTATTAAGGAGCAACTTTGCTTGCAAGAAAACGGCAAAGATCGTTCTTGGTTACGTAAAGTGCGTCCATGGTGGGGGCATCATTACCACTTTCACGTCAGGTTGTCTTGTCCTGATTCGAGCGACTATTGTGTTGATCAAGCACCACCTCCAGTAGGCGATGGCTGCGGTGTTGAGCTCGCAAGTTGGGCCCCGAAAGCAAAACCTATTGATACCCCTCCACGGGTAAAAACAACCTCTAAGCCCAAACGAAAAAAAGTCGTTCCACCTCAATGCTTGCCGCTTATCAATCCTAATTAGTGTTACTCTTCAGGTTTATCTGTACTTGGTGATCTCTTTTATGAAACTGGAGAAACATCATACTTTTGTCTACATTGAATAGTACCAATACAAAAACTAACCCAATCAGTTTTGGGGACATATTATAGAAATCTAAATTAAACAAAGAGTTGTAGTATGGGTAAGTTGTAACTTCTCTGTTTAGAAAAAGACCTTTCGTCACGATACTCTGGTTTCTTAGCAATATGTCTGTCAGTTGGCTAAAAAGCAATAACAACGCAGACAAGTGTGTAAGGCAGGGATATACCCTTTTCCTGTTAGAAGAGTAAATCAAGGACAAAACCATGACTATGATTTGTGCAAAAGAATTTGCAGAGTGGTTAAGACACAGATTTAGCAGTGATACTAAAGGAGTCTCTTTGACTCGAGAGGATGTGAATCACCTGACTGGGCGTCAACGCCTTGATCCGGGTTTTGTTAATGATGTGCATTATGAGCTGATGCAATATGGAATGGCTTTCGTTACTGATACGAGCCGAGAAAACTTTTATTTAATACCTGTTTCTCAAGCGGAAAATTGGCGTGAGAGACTAGAGTATCATTTTGAAAAAGAGCTATTCTGCAATATTATCCCTATTGAAAAATCAGGTTGAGAAAAGGTTCAACTTTGATGCCAAAGTTGAACCTAATTGCTCTTATGCTAACCCTTGAATAATCACGAATTTTTCAAGCAACTGCTCTTCAGTTTCGACATGGTTCGGATCAGTGATTATGCATTTTGTAATTGGACACACTGACTGACAGGTCGGCTTTTCGTAATGCCCCTTACACTCTGTACATAGCGCTGGATCAATTTCGAAAATGCTCTCTCCCATACTGATTGCCCCATTGGGGCATTCGGGATCACACATGTCGCAGTTAATGCATTTGTCAGTAATGAGCAAGGCCATGGTTACTTACCAGTCGGGTTACGGGTGTCCTGCCCTGAGTTTAGATTACGCATTAATAGGCCATATTCTAAATCTAGCTCTGCTGGTACTGGAATGAATACAAAGTGACCGTTTCCTTTCGCGTCTTCAATAGACTCTGATTTGCGGTTTTCCATTGCCTCTAGCGTGAAAACAATATTGCCTTTTGGCGTCATTAGTTCAAGGCTATCACCGACAAGAAACTTATTTTTTACTTCTACTTCAGCCATGTCACCACGACGTTTGCCAGTGAATTCACCAACAAACTGTTGAGCATCAGAGACTGAGTAACCGTAATCGTAGTTTTGGTAAGTATCGTGTGTATGACGGCGTAGGAAGCCTTCAGTGTAGCCACGGTGAGCTAGGCTTTCTAGTGTACCCATTAGGCTTTCATCGAATGGTCGACCTGCTACTGCATCATCAATTGCTTTACGATAAACTTGAGCGGTACGTGCGCAGTAGTAGAACGATTTAGTACGACCTTCAATTTTCAATGAGTGAACACCCATCTTAGTTAAGCGTTCAACGTGCTGAACCGCTCGTAGGTCTTTAGAGTTCATGATGTAAGTACCATGCTCATCTTCGTAAGCCGCCATTTTTTCTTCTGGACGGTGCGCTTCAGAAAGCAGAACGACTTCATCTGTTGGTTTACCGCGACCAATTGTGGTTTCAGGGAGCTCGTCTTGTACTTCGACAGGCTGTGCTTCAGTCGGGTCGAATTTCTCTACGATGTCACCAGCGTCGTTTTCTTTACCCTCTTCAACTTTGTATTCCCAGCGGCATGCGTTAGTGCAAGTGCCTTGGTTAGGGTCACGTTTGTTGATATAGCCAGAAAGTAGGCAACGACCAGAGTAAGCCATGCATAATGCACCGTGAACGAATACTTCAAGCTCAGTTTCAGGGCAATGCTCACGAATTTCTTCGATTTCTTCTAGAGATAGCTCGCGAGAAACGATCACACGTTCCACGCCATTCGCTGCCCAGAACTTAACGGTCGCCCAGTTTACAGCGTTCGCTTGTACAGAAAGGTGAATTGGCATTTCTGGGAAAGCTTCACGAACCATCATAATTAGGCCTGGATCTGACATGATCAATGCGTCAGGACCCATCTCTACGATTGGCTTCAGATCACGGATGAACGTTTTTAGCTTCGAGTTGTGTGGTTGAATGTTACATACCACATAAAGCTTTTTGCCTAGGGCGTGGGCTTCATCGATACCTATTTTTAGGTTCTCGTGGTTAAACTCGTTGTTACGTACGCGAAGGCTGTAGCGAGGTTGGCCAGCGTAAACTGCATCTGCCCCGTAGGCGAATGCGTAACGCATGTTTTTCAGGCTGCCCGCTGGAGATAGTAGCTCAGGCACGAATGCTTTCTCAGTTGTCATTACTCAATTCTCTTTTATCTGATCACAAGTCAGGCCAATTCCACCTAATGGAAATGGGGCGCAAATTTTACGTCAAAATGTGAACTGTGACTAGGGTAATTGTGCTTCAGATAGAAAAACGCCCTCAAAAAAAGTGAGGGCGTTATGGTTAACCTTTATACAATATTATGCGTTAGGATTCGGTAAGCCGCCTAGCGCGTCGTATAGGTTGGGAAGGAAAGCACTGAACTCTCCACACATTAGAGAGAAGTCTGCATCAAATCGAGCTGCTTGATCTTCACGTGGAATATCATCGTTTTGATCTTTCAATTCATCAGAGAATTTTAGACGTTTGATGCCCGCATCTTCCGTCATAATGAACTCAATACGATCTTGCCAATTAAGCGCAAGTTTCGTCACGACTTTATCCGCAGCGATGTGGTTGCGGATTTCATCAGTGGTTAGCTCTTGCTTCTTACAGCGAATCACACCACCTTCTTCAAGTACGGATTTTAGCTCAGCTTCGTCCATCATGCTGATACCTTGAGGTGTGTCACCGCTTTTCACCCACTCGGTTAGCGTAGTTTCAATCGCCACTTCTGGAATAGCAGGAACAACAGGTAGACTACCCATGGTTTTACGAAGCAATGCTAATACATCTTCTGCTTTTTTATAGCTGCTTGCATCAACAAGGATAAAACCTTCTTTTGGCATGATGAGCACGTGAGTGTGGCTGCTGCGGCTGAATGCGCGCGGCAGTAAATCCATTACGATGTCATCTTTCAGGTTGTCTTTCTCTTTCTTCTTCAGAGGACGACCTTCTTGCGCTTCCATTGCTTCTACTTTTGCATTCAATGATTCTTTGATCACAGAGGCAGGTAGCATTTTCTCTTCTTTCTTGGCGCAAATCAGAATGCGGTTTTCTGACACGTGAGTCATCATATCGCCATGTCTACCCATTGCACTGACCCAGCCAAATTTCTGTTTGTCTTGACTGCCACACGGGGTGAATCGGAATTCAGACAGCTGAGTTTCTAGTTGTTCGGCGTTAAAAGTAACCTCGCGGTTAACGCGGTATACCAGACAGTTTTTAAACCACATAAATCTTCTCTAGGCTTGATGACAAGGGACTAATCATAGGGAATTTTTGTGCTGATGTCTTAATAGAAATGAAAAATATCCGAATGAACCTCAAAAGAAAGTTATATGAAAATTTGTTTTCAAAGGTCACAAAAGTGTCATAATTGGTAGTGATAATGCTTATGCATAGAGAGGCGCTTTGTCTCTTAAATTCATTAGCTCAACGAACATAAGGTTACTCAATTATGTCTAGAAGGATTCTGGTTGTTGAAGACGAAGCTCCTATTCGCGAAATGCTGTGCTTCGTACTTGAGCAGAAAGGTTACCAAGCGGTAGAAGCGGAAGATTATGATACTGCAGTAACCAAACTGGCTGAACCCTTCCCTGATTTAGTTTTACTGGATTGGATGTTACCAGGCGGTAGTGGCATTAACTTCATCAAACATATGAAGCGAGAGGAATTAACGCGCAACATTCCAGTTGTGATGCTTACCGCTCGTGGTGAAGAAGAAGATAAAGTGCGCGGTTTAGAAGTCGGTGCGGATGACTACATTACCAAGCCATTCTCTCCTAAAGAGTTGGTTGCACGCTTAAAAGCGGTGATTCGTCGCGTTACCCCGACTGCACTAGAAGATGTAATTGATGTACAGGGATTGAAGCTTGACCCTGTATCGCACCGTGTTACGGCTAATGATGCGCCATTAGACATGGGTCCAACAGAATTTAAGATGCTTCATTTTTTCATGACGCATCAAGAACGCGTATACAGCCGTGAGCAGCTATTAAACAATGTTTGGGGCACTAACGTGTATGTCGAAGACCGTACGGTCGATGTTCACATTCGCCGCCTGCGTAAAGCATTGGAAGCTGCAGGGCATGATAAGCTGATCCAAACTGTTCGTGGTGCTGGATACCGCTTCTCGACGAAAGCATAAATTAACACGCAGCTTATCGGTACCATTTCTGGAGTTATGAGTGGTTGAAAGATTAACGTGGAAAAAGCTGGCCTGGGAGCTGGCTTTTTTTTACACCCCATGGGTGATAGTAGGTTGGATATTCGGTTATATGCCGTGGTTGCTTTTGGCTGCTACGGCATTGCAGCTTGTGTGGCATTTGCATAACCAAGTACGTTTATCTTCTTGGTTATGGGATGAAAAACGCCTCACGCCACCGTCAGGTAGCGGTAACTGGGAATCTTTGTTCAATGGGTTGTATCGCTTACAACAGCGCCAACGCCGCAAACGAAAAGAACTTACTAATCTTATTCGTCGATTCCGAAATGGTGCAGAATCGCTACCCGATGCGGTAGTGGTATTCCGTGCTGAAGGAAATATTGTTTGGTGCAACAAGCTGGCTCAGCACTTACTGGGCTTCCATTGGCCAGAAGATTCAGGTCAACCTATCTCCAATCTCATTCGTACACCTGATTTTATCAAGTACCTCAACAAGAAAGACTTTTCAGAGCCATTAGAAATGCGTTCACCACTCAATGTCGAACGCATGCTAGAACTACGTATCGTACCGTATACCGAAGGTGAACATTTGATGGTGGTGCGTGATGTTAGCCAGTTAAAACAACTTGAGGGAATGCGTCGCAACTTCTTTGCCAACGTATCTCATGAACTGCGTACACCAATGACGGTGCTACAAGGTTATCTTGAGATGACAGAAGACCCTGATATGGTCGTGGGTCCAATGTGGAGCAAAGCTCATGGTGTCATGACGGAGCAGCTTAACCGCATGAACAGTTTGGTGAACCAACTACTGACACTATCTAAAATTGAAGCGGCACCTATGCATGAGCTTGAGGAAGTCGTGAATGTGCCCGCGATGCTTGAAGTGTTAGAAAAAGAGGCGGTTAGCCTTAGTGGGGAAAACCAACATAAATTGAAATTTGATGTTGATGCAAGCCTACGCGTGTTGGGCGATGATGACCAGTTACGTAGTGCTATCTCTAACCTCGTTTATAACGCCGTCAAATACACACCACCTGGTGCGAACATTAATGTTCGTTGGTTCCAGACCTCTCAAGGCGCATGCTTAGAGGTGGAAGATAGCGGTGATGGTATTGAACCTCAGCACCTACACCGACTTACCGAGCGTTTTTATCGAGTAGATAAAGCAAGATCACGTGATACTGGAGGAAGTGGTTTAGGGCTAGCCATTGTAAAACACGCGCTGAGTCACCATGACTCTCATTTAGAAATTCACAGTGAAGTAGGCGTGGGCAGTAAGTTTTCTTTCGTATTGCCTGAGCGTTTGGTGGTGAAATAATGGCGTTACGATTGGCAAAAACATTCAGTTTATTCGCGCTTGTTTGTTCCTGTATGGCTGGCGCTCAAGATAAACCATTGCCGAGTTATCATAAAACGACGGGGATTGTCGGGAACTTGCTCTCTGTTGGCTCCGATACACTTGCGGGTATGACAACGCTTTGGGTTGAAGAGTTTAAATCCATTTACCCGAATATTAATGCGCAAGTCCAAGCATCTGGCTCTTCTACTGCCCCCCCAGCATTGACCGAACAAACAGCTCAGTTTGGTCCCATGAGCCGCCCTATGCGTTTAAGAGAGGTTGAAGCGTTTGAACGTGAACATGGCTACAAGCCAACTGCGCTCAGGGTCGCCATCGATGCAATCGGTATTTTTGTTCATCAAGATAATCCAATTCAAGGGCTTAACTTTAGTCAGTTAGATGCTTTGTTTTCTGCCACGCTGCGCTGTGGTGAAAGTCAATTTGTCACAAACTGGCAGCAACTCGGTCTTGAATCACAGTGGGCAAAGCGAAACGTCCAGTTGTTTGGTCGTAACTCCGTTTCTGGAACTTACGGTTACTTCAAAAGCAATGCCTTGTGTGGCGGCGATTTCAAGACCCGAGTTAACGAGCAGCCAGGCTCCGCGTCAGTTGTGCAAGCTGTAGCGTCAACCATCAGTGGAATTGGTTATTCCGGTGTCGGTTATCGAGTGGCAGGCGTGCGCTTAGTCCCTGTAGCTAAAATGGGAAATGACTATGTGACTCCAACGCGAGAACATATTGTTAGCGGTAAGTACCCACTATCACGTTACTTATATGTTTACGTGAATAAGCATCCTGATTACCCATTAACACCAATTGAAGCTGAGTTTATTCGCTTTATCTTTTCTGCTCAGGGACAAGCGTTGGTTGAGAAAGATGGTTATGTGCCCATTACGGCAGACTTTGCAGAAGAAGAGTTAAAAAAAGTCGGCCTGTAAGCCGACTTTTTATTTAGGTATGAAGAGTACGAGATCAGAAAGTGAGTGTCCACTTCGCGCTGTCCCAACGTTCTTGTTCTTCCTGTAAATCCGCGTGAAGTAATTTATTGTTTTCTAGCCATGCTTCATCTGTGCAGGTGAGAATCCATTCGTCATTTTTGATAGATAAGGTGATATCAGGCAATGGATCTTCATTACGCTGCCCATTTAATACGATAGAAAGTCGTAATATTTTGATGAGGCTTATAACGTCACTCTGTTTATAGAGATTGAAATCTGGTAGTTCTTGCAATTTGAGCGCTTTACGCTGGAAGCGAGCTAATGTTGCGAGCACTAATTGCTGCTCACGGTTGAAGCCTTGTAGGGTGGAGTGCAACAGAATATAAAAAGAGTGGCGATGGAAACTACGCAAGTTGATACTTAATCCGACTTCATGAAGCAACGCTGCCCACTCTAGTAAGTCAAATAACTCACTCTTTTTCTTAATGCCTAGTTCAGAGCGTACCTGACATAACATCTCACGTGCATGCCCCTTCACACGAGCGGCATGCTCTAAGTCGACCCGGTGCTTGTTGGCTAAATTTTCTGTGGTGCGCATACGAATATCGGAGCGCGCAAAACGCTCTTCCATTTCGTACAACAGGCCTTCGCGTAGAGCACCATCGGAGAAAAACATTTGCTCAATGCGAAGCGCTTTGAAAATCGCGGACAAAATCGCTACGCCTGCTGCGAATACGGGTTTACGTTCTTCTGTTAGACCCGCCAGTTCAATATCTTCAATGGAATCAAATTTACACAGAGTTTCGATAAGTGTATCCAGTCGACTCGCTGTGATCAGGCCATCTTCAAAACCTAATCCTACTAGCACTTCTTGAATCGCTTTGATGGTTCCTGATGAGCCGAGAGCAATATCCCAGCCCTTTTTACGATATGTTGAAGCGATGGACTCGAGTTTTTGTTCGGCCGCTAACATCGCCTTGCTGAAGTTTTTTCCTGACAGTTTGCCGTTTTTAAAGTATTGCTCTGTAAAACTGACGCATCCCATCTGTTTACTGTTGAGAAGCTCAGGCTCAAATTCTTGTCCAATAATCATCTCGGTACTGCCGCCTCCGATATCGATGACTAGTTTGGAGTTGGATTCTACTTGAGTGTGCGCGACGCCTAAGTAAATCAGGCGGGCTTCTTCTTCTCCAGGGATAATTTCTATCGGGAAAGGCATCACTTCTTTCGCACGCTCAATGAAAAGGTGGGCATTTTTAGCGCGTCTTAGTGTGTGTGTGGCGGCGATACGTACATTTGACTCATCAAGCCCTTGCAGCCTCTCAGCGAACATGGCTAAGCATTCTAGCGCACGCTCCATTGCGGCGTGACTTAAGTTCAATTCACTGTCGAGTCCTGATGCTAAGCGAACACGTTGTTTATGACGACTAACCAGTTGTAGGTCACTGCCGACAACTTTGGCCACCACCATATGGAAACTGTTTGAGCCGAGGTCTATCGCGGCAATGTAGCGAGTATCTTGTTCAAGTATTTGAGGCATCTGAATTTTGTTTTCTAGTTTGCTTTTCTATATTTTTAAGATAGTCATAGATAGCGATTTGAGAGCGAACTTTTTTGCGATTACCTCGTGGTACGTAAGCGTTACTCATTTCTTTATCTATTAAACGAGCCTTTACTGTATCGGTAAAATGGATATTCGTTATATCAATAATTCTCTGTTTCAAACGTGGATCACGGACTGGTACTGCTACCTCGATACGGTGATCAATATTTCTTGTCATCCAGTCTGCGGAGGAGATATAAACTTGCGGATCGCCATCATTGTGGGTGATCACCACGCGAGGGTGCTCAAGAAAGCGGTCAACAATACTGATGATGCGAATATTGTCGCTGATCCCCTCAATGCCCGGTACTAATGAGCACATACCTCGAATGATCATGTTTATTTTTACACCGGAAGTACTTGCTCCATAAAGCTTATTGACGATGCCTTTATCGACTAGGTTATTGACCTTGATCGTAAGAGCGGCTTTTTTCCCTAGCTTGGCATTCGCAATTTCATTATCAATTAAGCGGTAGATTTGGGTTCGAGAATTACGAGGAGATACCATAAGGTGATTGAACTTCACTGGTCGGTATGGATTCTCAATGTAACCGAAGACATTACGGACTTCATTAGTGATTTCTTGATCTGCCGTAAGCAGGGAGAAGTCGGTATAAATTCGTGCCGTCTTCTCATGGAAGTTGCCTGTGCCGATGTGTGCGTAGCGAATAATTTCTTCACCTTCGCGGCGGCTAATCATCAGTAGCTTTGAGTGAATCTTAAGACCAGGCGCACCAAAGATGACGTGCACACCCGCTTCGGTTAATACTTTTGACCATTCGATATTGGCTTCTTCATCAAAGCGAGCTTGCAGTTCGACGACCACAGTGACATTTTTGCCGTTGTGCACTGCATCAATTAAAGAGTTCATCAAGCGAGAATCTTTCGCGACGCGATAAATGTTAATCTTGATACTAAGTACTTTGGGATCGAAGGAGGCTTGGCGCACTAACTCACTAATGTGGTCAAAAGTGTGGTAGGGATAATAGAGCAGAATATCTTTCGCTTTAATCGCGTCAAAGCTGTTGGCATAACCTTCGAAATCGGCACATTTCATTGGCGGGAGAGGTTTATTTTCAAGATACTCTCGTCCAACATTTGGAAAGCCGATGAAGTCTTTAAAGTTGTGATAGCGTCCGCCGGGGATAAGGTTATCGTAGTTAGAGATATTAAGTTTGTTACACAGAAACTCTAACATTTGAGGCGGCATATCGCGTTCGTAGACGAAGCGAACGGGCTTTGCTGTCAGTCGCTGATTGACACCCTCTGACATTTGTTCAAGCAAGCTGTACTCGATTTCATTGCGTAAATCGTATTCAGCGTCACGCGTCATTTTCATCGCATAGCCGCTAAGCTCATCATAATCAAAAAAGCCTTTGAACAGCTCGTCCAAACAGTGGCGGATAATATTATCAAGTAAGATGATGGTTTTTCGACGCTTTCCTTTCTGTTCTGGTACCATCACAAAGCGGGGAAGGTGATCGGTCGGAATTTCGATCAGAGCGTACTGGTAATGTTCTTCTTTACGCAGTTCTACGGCGATGTAAGCGTACTCGTCTTTGAGAAATTGCAGAACATCGATCTCGTCTTTCATTAGGAGGGGAGTGATATGCGGCATTACCTCTCTACGGAAGTATTTCGCGATCCACTTTTGTTGCGATTCATCCAGTTGTTGCTCGTTGACCAAGAAAATGCGACGTCGCGCCATTTCTCGAATCAACTCGCTGTAAAGCTCATCAAATTGTTCGTTAAGCTTTAGTGCTTTCGACTGCATTTTGGTTAACAGTCGTTTAGGGCTATCACTGCCACCGCGCTCTTGGCTGATTAGGATTCTGCGCTTCACGTCCGCAAAGCGTACTTTGTAAAATTCATCTAAATTGTTGGAAAAGATCCCAAGAAAGCGAATACGTTCGATCAAAGGGACGGTTTTATCGGCAGCTTCTTGTAATACTCGTTCGTTGAAAGACAACCAACTCAGTTCTTTTTCTATATATAGTTTTTCTGCGCTCATAACCTTACCTAGCCAAAAGTGAAGTATTACGTACTCATCTTGGAAAAATGGATGAGTGAGAACATTATGAGATTTTCATTACAGATTTATTTCATACCACGCATTGCATAAGAGTTGTATTCTTTTCAGGTGTTTAATGTGATCTGTAATATAATTGTCATCTTAACGACATATTCTAGTACTAAGTCAAAAAAGGTAGAGATTTAAATGGCACAAGCCGAGTTTTCATTGCAGGAAAAAGATAAGAAACGACTGATAAAAGATCGTTTAGTTCGACTTGCAGTGACATCCGGTGGTGTCGGCGTACTCGCGGCGCTTATTTTGATCTTTGTCTACCTCGCCATGGTGATCATTCCGCTTTTTTCTGATGCGGAGATCAAAACCAACCAAGCCATTCGAGCCACTCATATTGAAACACCACTTGCGATTTCAGTGGATGATTACGCTCAGCTCGCGTTCGTTCTAACCCAAAGTGGTGAGATTCAATATTTGTCGATGGACGATCCTACGAAACCTGCGGTGTATACACAGCAAATCGCCCAGAAACCCGTCGCTTTCTCTCAATCTGCTCCTGGGCTAGGTTGGTATGGATTTGTTGATGGGCAGGGTAAAGCGAACCTTTTCAAGCCAGAATTTAATGCTACATTGAGAGAAAATACACGTCCTCCGGAAGTGATTGAGCTAGACACCAGCATGGATCTGACACTAAGTACGCCTCAAGATCCTGTGACTCAGTTTGTATTTGCAGCTTCGACGCCCTTACCAACGGTTGTTTGGCAGACGCAAAGTGGTGAAGTGAAAGCTCGCTGGCAAGTGGCTTCGTCTTTGGGTACGTCTCCTACAACGATCGATTTTACGTTCTCTTCAGGCTTTAATACGCCTCAGCAAATGTTGTTGACACCTGACGGTGAAACGCTTTATTTGCGCGATGGCTCTGAGTTGATCGTGTTAAAGAAAACCGCACGTAAATTTGCTGTGCGAGAGGTGGTCGATCTCACTCAAGGTGATAAGAAGCATTCCGTTCGTACGATAGACTTATTGGCTGGTGCTTACTCGCTTTTGGTGACGCACAACGATGGTCGGGTGTCGCAATGGTTTGATACGCTGCAAGAAGAAAAACGCACGTTAACGCATATTCGTGATTTTAAATTGGCATCAGAGCTTAAGTATTTGTTGCCGGATTCTCATCGAAAAGGATTTTATAGCTTTTACACCAACGGCACGTTGCAAAGCCATTATACAACCAGTGAAAAACTGGTGTTGTTTAAGCGTGCGTACAATCAAGCGCCCGCAATCGCAGCAATGTCTAACAATGAACGCTACTTAATCACTTGGCAAAATAATGCGTTAAATGTTGCGGAAGTGGACAATGCCTATCCGGAAGTTTCATTGTCTTCATTATGGCAAGAAGTGTGGTACGAAGGGTATCCTGAGCCTGAATTTGTGTGGCAATCGACTTCGGCGAGCGATAACTTTGAGGCTAAGTTCAGCCTAGTACCTATTGCGTTTGGAACGATAAAAGCGGCGATGTTTGCGATGCTGTTTTCAGTACCGCTCGCAGTGCTAGGTGCTATTTATACGGCTTACTTTATGTCGCCACGCATGCGTCGTGTAGTAAAACCGTCGATTGAGCTAATGGAAGCACTGCCGACGGTGATCATAGGTTTCCTCGCGGGATTGTGGTTCGCGCCTATTGTCGAAGATCATTTGATTACGATCGTCGTTATGCTGTTTGTTTTGCCCTTGAGCACCATGATTATGGGCGGGCTATGGGCATTAATACCGCAACCTTTGCGGAATCGTCTGCCTAATGGTTGGCATGCTTTAGTGCTCATGCCTGTCATATTGGTACTGATTGGGCTTGGAGTGTGGATTTCGCCTACGATTGAGCAGACGTTCTTTGGTGGCGATATGCGCTTATTCTTAACCGAGCATGGTATTGGTTACGATCAACGCAATGCATTGGTGGTGGGGTTAGCGATGGGGTTTGCTGTTATCCCGACGATTTTTACCATTGCCGAAGATGCCATTTTCTCTGTACCGAAGCATTTATCGGATGGCTCTTTGGCATTAGGGGCCACGCCTTGGCAAACTTTAATCTATGTTGTCTTGCTTACTGCAAGCCCAGGTATTTTTTCTGCCATTATGATGGGCCTGGGACGCGCTGTTGGCGAAACCATGATTGTATTAATGGCAACGGGCAATACGCCATTAATGGATTGGAATATTTTGGAAGGATTGCGCAGCCTGTCGGCGACCATCGCCGTTGAGTTGCCAGAGTCGGAAGTTGGAAGTTCGCATTATCGCCTGCTGTTCCTAGCTGCATTGATTTTATTTGTGTTTACGTTTGCAGTAAACGCGCTTGCGGAGTGGGTTCGTCAGAGACTGAGAGATAAGTACCGTGCGTTGTAATAATGGTTTGAATAAAGAGCGAGTAATAACGTGTTAAATTGGATTCGTTCTGGCGCACCGTGGATGTGGCTAACAGGCGGTGCAGTCAGCATCAGTTTGTTGTCGGTATTAGGGTTGTTACTCCTTATCGGCTGGAAAGGCCTGACTTACTTTTGGCCAGCGCCCTTGTATCAGTGGAATGTTGCAGCGCTGACACCTGTACAAGGCGAAGTGCTACATGAAAATACTATTCTGATTGGTCAAGTGTATGAGCGCAGCTTTGTACCGAAGAGTTATTTGCCTGAAAGCGCAGCACAACAGTTAGAAGACGATGAAGATTTTGCCACGCGACTCAGTATCAAAATCGCCAACCGAGAGTTGTATCCCGCCGATTTTATCTCCGTATTGCAAATGCAGTTGGATGAGCCCACGACGCCAGAAGAGTGGGCGGTGATAGAGCGCAGTAGCGGTGGTTATTTCTTTGGTAAGCTGGTGGCGTTTCAAGATGGCGATAATATATACACCAGTGATATTCAATCGATACTAAATAAAAAGCTTGATGATGCAGAAACTCTGCGCCATGAGATTGATTCTTTGGTGGTCGATCAGCTTAAAGAGCTTGGTTGGAAGCTAGAGCAGTTGCGATTAGAAAAGCGCAAGCATGAATTGAATGACACGCTGACAGAAAGCTTCTTAAAGGAAAATCAGACGAAAAAAGAGCAGATAGAAAAAGCGCTTGCGACGTTAGATTTGCAACTTGATGGTTTACGACTTCAGCTCTCTGACTATGCCTTGATTGCCGAGGATATGACGGGGTCACAAGTATCGATTCCGCTCGAAGACATTTTGGACTACTGGTATCCAAACCAAATGTCACTGCCTGATAAAGTCATGCATTGGGGAAAACAGGTTTGGAAGTTTTTATCTGAAGATCCAAGAGAGTCTAACTCCGAAGGAGGCGTTTTCCCTGCGATATTTGGTACGGTTTTCTTAGTACTCATCATGTCGATCATTGTGATGCCACTCGGGGTGATCGCCGCTATCTATCTACATGAATACGCTAAGAATAATGCTCTAACCAGAGTTATTCGTATTGCGGTTATAAACCTAGCGGGTGTTCCATCGATTGTTTATGGCGTGTTTGGTTTAGGTTTCTTCGTTTATACGATTGGTGCCTCTATCGACAACGTATTCTATGCGGAGAAGCTACCGGCACCAACCTTTGGTACGCCGGGTTTGTTATGGTCAGCACTAACTCTTGCCGTGCTGACGCTTCCAGTTGTGATTGTGACGACAGAAGAAGGTTTAACTCGAATTCCGAGCTCCGTACGACATGGCTCTCTGGCACTTGGTGCAACTCAGTTCGAAACGCTATGGCGCGTGGTTTTGCCTATGGCGACGCCAGCTATTATCACAGGTTTGATCCTTGCGATTGCGCGTGCAGCTGGCGAAGTAGCGCCACTGATGCTGGTGGGGGTCGTGAAATTGGCATCCAGTTTACCGGTTGACGGACAATTCCCTTATGTGCATTTGGATAGAAAGTTCATGCATTTAGGTTTTCACATTTACGATGTTGGCTTTCAAACCTCCAACATCGAAGCGGCGCGACCATTAGTTTATGCCACCTCTTTCTTACTCGTGACAGTGATTGTCGGGCTAAACTTAACAGCAATCAGTATTCGCAATAATTTACGAGAAAAATACAGAACGTTAGGACAAGATTAAGTATGTTTAATTTTGATAGTACATTAGGTTATGAGCCACCATTGGACGTTCATAATTTAACGGATGAACAAACAGCAATCTCAATCGAGAACCTTAATCTGTTCTATGGTCAAACTCAGGCGCTGCATGATATTTCGATGCAAATTCCCAAAGGGCGAGTCACCGCTTTTATCGGTCCTTCAGGGTGTGGAAAGTCGACGTTATTACGTTGCATCAATCGCATGAACGACTTAGTGGAAGGGTGTCGAGTCACAGGCAAAGTACGTCTACATGGCAAGAATGTTTATCATCCCAATGTCGATGTTGCGACACTTCGACGCCGAGTGGGGATGGTGTTTCAAAGACCCAATCCATTTCCTAAGTCTATTTATGAAAATGTAGTTTATGGCTTACGCTTACAAGGTGTAAAAAACAGCCGCAGTTTAGATGACGCAGTGGAGCGATCCTTGCGCTCGGCGGCGTTGTGGGATGAGGTAAAAGACCGCTTGCATGAGAACGCATTTGGCTTATCTGGTGGTCAGCAACAGCGCTTGGTCATTGCGCGCGCGGTGGCGATTGAGCCGGAAGTCCTGTTATTGGACGAGCCAACATCAGCGTTGGATCCAATCTCAACTTTAACTATTGAAGAGCTTATCAATGAGCTGAAGACTCAATATACTGTCGTTATCGTTACCCATAACATGCAACAAGCGGCGCGAGTGAGTGATCATACTGCATTCATTCATATGGGGAAGTTAATTGAATACTCTGACGCGGACTCGATCTTCACCTCGCCAATGAAGAAGCAGACCGAAGATTACATTACGGGTCGCTACGGTTAAGTCGCGACTCTATACGGAATAAGGAACATCATGCACTTTGGACGTCATATTTCAGGACAATTTAACGTAGAGCTAGAATCGATTCGTACTCATGTATTAACCATGGGAGGCTTGGTAGAACAGCAGCTTTCGTATGCTATTCAAGCCTTGCATAAAGAAGACATCGAACTGGCGCGTAAGGTTGTGCGTGACGATCATAAAGTGAATGCGATGGAAGTCTCGATCGATGACGCTTGTACACGCATTATTGCTAAGCGTCAGCCAACGGCAAAAGACTTGCGCTTAATCATGGCTATCATCAAAACGATCACTGATTTAGAACGTATCGGTGACGTGGCGACACGTATTGCTTACGTTGCCATTGAAAGCCCATCATCAAAAGAACGACAATTCCAAGTGTCGTTAGAGCCTCTCTGCCGTCAGGCAATTAATATGCTGCATCAGGTTTTAGACGCGTTTGCCCGTATGGATGTAGAAGCGGCAGCAGAGGTGCACAAACAAGATGACAAACTAGACGCCGAGTATGAAGCGGTGATTCGTCAGTTGATGACTTACATGATGGAAGATCCAAAAAATATCCCTAATATTCTGCAAGTGATGTGGTCTGCACGCGCGATTGAACGCGTGGGGGACCGCTGCCAGAACATCTGTGAATACATTATTTACTTTGTGAAAGGGAAAGATGTACGCCACCTAGGTGATCAAAGTATTGATGACGTACTGAAGTAACTGACTTCAACAAATAGACCAGCTTTTAGGCTGGCCTATTTATTAGAGAGAAGGAAAGCACGTTAATATTTATCAGGAACGAAGGTCTGATCATCAATGGGCGCTCTGACGTAACCTTCTTTATTGAGTTCAGGTAATTCGATGGGTGAGTACTCAAGTGCTTTGTAATCAATCTGGCTTAGTAAATGACTAATACAGTTCAAGCGCGCTTTTTTTTTGTCATCAGAAGGGACGACCCACCAAGGGCAGTTTTTCGTGTCTGTATAGGCAAACATCTTATCTTTTGCTTCCGAATACTCCGCCCAGCGATGACGTGACTCTAAATCCATTGGGCTGAATTTCCAACGTTTGATCGGCGTATTAATTCGACCTAGAAAACGTTTTTCCTGCTCTTCGTCTGAAACCGAAAACCAATACTTGATCAGAATAATCCCAGATCGTTGCAACATTCTCTCGAATTCAGGGCAAGAGCGTAAAAACTCCTCGTATTCGTCTGGAGTACAGAACCCCATGACTTTTTCGACACCTGCTCGGTTATACCAACTTCGGTCAAATAAAACGATTTCACCAGCAGATGGTAAATGAGCGACGTAACGTTGGAAGTACCATTGCGTTTTTTCTTTTTCGGTCGGTGCAGGCAGAGCCACTACGCGACAAACACGCGGGTTTAGCTTTTCTGTAATTCGCTTTATCACTCCGCCTTTGCCCGCAGCATCACGGCCTTCAAACAGAACCACCACTTTTAACCCTTTGTGTTTGACCCACTCTTGAAGTTTTACGAGCTCAACTTGAAGGTTTTTGAGCTCCTTTTCGTATTCCTTTTTCTTCAATTTAGACATACACCTTTCCTCACTCCTTGATAAACAATATGTTAGCACTCAAAAGCTATGCGCGTGAGGTTACGGTGGTCTATTTGAGAGTTGCTACGACATCGGTTATGGCTTGTGTACTTGTGATGGGGATTAAAAAATCATCGACATCGGATGCGCCCATTTTGCTTTGTTCAGCAACAAAGGTCATTTGGCTAGGGCGTGTGGTTTTGCCTGACAGATGGATTTCAGGAACTTGAGTGTCTTCTACTAACGCACGTACGTTACTCGCATTAACGCCAGCCCCCGCCATGATTGCTATGCGTCCTTGGGCTTGCTTAACCAAAGCTCTAAGCACATCGATCCCTTGTGGTGCTGAAGGCGCAAGACCGGAGGTTAAAATACGTTCACAACCTAAGCTGATCAGTTCTTCCAAAGTTTTTTCAGCGTCACGACACTGGTCAAAGGCACGATGGAAGGTCACGCCTAAGCCAAGCGCTTGAGCAAATTCACACAGCGCAGCCGCGTAAGGCATATGAATATCACCGTCTTGAGTGAGCACGCCGAACACGACACCGCTCAAGCCTGATTGGTGAGCCGCTTCAATATCCCAACGCATCATTTCGATCTCTTCTTCATTGTAGAAGAAGTCACCTTGGCGTGGGCGGATCATGGCATAAACTGGAACACTCGAAAGCTTAGCCGCTTGCTGCATAAAACCATAACTGGGTGTTAGTCCGCCTAAAGCCAAAGAGGAGCAAAGTTCAATCCGAGTGGCGCCGCCAGCAATGGCGTAGTGCAGAGATTCAATATTATCGATACAGACTTCTAGGTGAGTAACCACGTTCATTTATCCTGCTAACGTTACAAATAGGTGTTGTGGCTAAGATATTAACAGGGCAAGTAAGCAGAATCTGTATGGAGGGGATGATAAATATAGGTAAAGTTTACGCTAAAGCGTTACCTCATTTTGGCGGTTTATCTGAAGGAAAAAGAAAGCCCAGAGCAGAGGCTCTGGGCTTTGATAGGACTTTACTTAGACTGATTGGCGTTTGCGGTTTTCCGCATTAGCTTTTTGCTTTATATACATCCAACCATCACACCCGTTGAGCTAGGGTGAAGGTCTATTATTTTTTGCCTAGGTCAGCTGCGTGCTCAGATAGGAACGCTGCAACACCTTTTGGAGATGCGTCCATACCTGCTTTACCTTCTTCCCATTGTGCAGGACATACTTCGCCGTGCTTCTGGTGGAAGTTAAGAGCGTCAACCATGCGTAGCATTTCGTCGATGTTACGGCCTAGTGGTAGGTCGTTAACTACTTGGTGACGTACAACGCCTTCTTCGTCGATTAGGAAAGAACCACGGAAAGCAACGCCTGCTTCTGGGTGCTCAACGTCGTAAGCTTTACAGATTTCGTGCTTAACGTCAGCAACTAGTGGGTACTTAACTTGACCGATACCGCCATCTTCGATAGCAGTGTTACGCCATGCGTTGTGAGAGAACTGAGAATCGATAGAAACACCGATTACTTCAACACCTTTAGCTTGGAAGTCAGCTAGACGGTTGTCGAATGCGATTAGCTCAGATGGGCAAACGAAAGTGAAATCTAGTGGGTAGAAGAATACTACTGCTTTCTTACCTTTAGTGAACTCTGCAAAGTTGAAGTTTTCAACGATTTCACCGTTACCTAGAACAGCTGCTGCAGTAAAATCAGGGGCTTGACGACCTACTAGTACCATTTTTTTTGCTCCTAAAAAGTATGGTTAGCTCCAAACCGAATTCAGTTGTGTCGGTTTGGTTCGTGTTTGTACGAGACAAACTATAGTACAGATTGTAGTATTGAAAAAAGCGAAATAAATAGATTGAGTTAATCGAAAAAAACGATAATAACAAAACTCTTAACTCGATCACTGGAACGGCGGTAGATACAAATACAATTATGAATAAATGGCCCAGTTTGAAGCAGTTACACTATTTAGTCACACTGCATGAAACAAGACATTTTAGTGACGCTGCAGAGCGTTGTTTTGTCAGTCAGTCGACTTTAAGTAAGGGTATTCAAAACTTAGAGGAATTGATTGGTTGTCCCTTATATGAAAAGAAAGATAAAAAAAGTCCACTGGTTTTTACCCAAACAGGAGAAATGGTAGTAAAGCAGGGGCGAGAGCTGTTAGCAAAAGGGCAAGATTTGGTCGAGCTTGGACGTATGTGCCAAGGCGACGATATGCAAGGCCAGCTAAAAGTAGGATGTATACCAACAATTGCTCCGTTTTTACTGTGTGATTTGGTACAAGAGGTGAACTACCGTTTTCCACAACTGAATCTTTTATTAAGAGAAGACACGACGACAAACTTACTTCAAGCGCTCAGACATGGTGAGCTGGATGTGCTTATTTTAGCGTTACCAGTCGAAATTGATGGGATGGAAAGCCGAGTAGTGGGTAAGGATCCGTTTCGAATGGTTATAAGCGCTAATCAAGCCCAATCGGTCCCTGTGCCGATTCGTTACGCGGATTTACCTGACGAATCCGTCTTTCTACTAGAGAAAGAACATTGCTTAACGGAACATGCGGTATCAGCGTGTAAATTAACAGACAAAGAAAAAATCAATCCGTTTACGGCAACCAGCCTCCATACACTGGTGCAAATGGTTGCGAATGGTTTGGGAACAACGTTCATTCCTCAAATGGCTATCGACCATGGCTTGCTGCATAACCAGAATTTAGTCGTGATCGATCCTCCCGGTAAACAAGCTTATCGCGAAATAGGCTTAGTTTGGCGTCCGAGCTCGTCAAGAACGAAAACATTTAATCAACTTGCAGAAGTCGTTTCAGAGCTGCTTTAGCTATTAGTATTAGCCCTTACTTCTCCATTATTTATCTAAAAGCGCACTGGAAACAGTGCGCTTTCTAGTATTTTATTCTGTTGGTAAACTTTGACTTGTAAAATTTTACAGCTCTTCTTTGATGAAGCTTTCATAAAATAGTGAAATTTCACAATGTTAATTTTACACAAAGCCCTGCATACCTTGTTTGATCCCTGTTTAAATACATCTCTTCAGCCCTTGTGAATACAAGGTGTTTGTTTACCAGTCTATATTCATACGCTTGTTTGAAATGATAAAACGACTTTAAATTTAATGTAATTTTATTACGTAATAACTTACAAAATAAGGCGCTTGATAGATGGTTTTTACCTTGCGGAATAAAACTTTGAATTTTCTGTTTTGTTTATATTGGGGGTTTCACTAAACCCCTTGTTGATATAGCTTATTTAAAGGCCGATACGACTTATGTCTAGATTGAAAATACACGTAGCATTACGCAATCTATCGGCATGGCTAGACGAGTTGAACACAAAGTTAAAGGATGTAATTTGTTGTTCATAACTTACAAATGTAGCTTTACGCTGACTGCCCAAGATTGATAAAGCACGTTAAGGATGAATGATTATGCTTGCTCAGACAGAACAAAAAACACAACAACTAAAGCAAACCCAAGGCATGCTTGAGGTGAATGGAGTCGTTGCTCCAGAACATCAAGCAATTTTCCCTGTTGAAGCCCAAACCTTTTTATCTCTACTGTGTGAAAAATTTGCCGGACGTGTTGAACAGTTGCTGGAAGCAAGAGAAGAGAAGCAAGCACGTATTGATGCTGGTGAGCTACCAGGTTTTCTACCAGAGACACAAGACATCCGTGAAGGAAGTTGGAAGATCCTAGGAATCCCACAAGATCTGCAAGATCGCCGTGTGGAGATTACCGGACCAACTGACCGCAAGATGGTGATTAACGCACTGAATGCGAATGTAAAAGTGTTCATGGCAGACTTCGAAGATTCAATGTCTCCTGCATGGAGTAAAGTGCTGGATGGTCAAATTAACTTGCGCGATGCTGTTAATGGCACCATCAGTTACACCAATCCTGGCAATGGCAAACATTATCAGCTGGAAGATGACCCAGCGGTGTTGATCTGCCGTGTTCGCGGCCTTCATTTAAAAGAAAAACACGTTACGTGGCACGGTCAGATCATTCCAGGTGCGCTATTCGATTTCGCTCTGTATTTCTATAACAACTACAAAGCGCTACTTCAAAAAGGCAGCGGCCCTTATTTCTACCTTCCAAAACTGCAATCGCATCACGAAGCGAAGTGGTGGAGCGAAGTGTTCCATTTCACGGAAGACTATTTCGGTTTGGATACAGGCACCATCAAAGCGACTGTGCTGATTGAAACCTTACCAGCGGTATTCGAAATGGACGAGATTCTGTTCTCGCTTAAAGAACACATCGTTGGTTTGAACTGTGGTCGCTGGGATTACATCTTTAGCTATATCAAAACATTGAAAAAACACTCAGACCGAGTACTGCCAGATCGCCAAGTGGTAACGATGGACAAGCCATTCTTAAACGCTTACTCGCGATTATTGGTACGTACTTGCCATAAACGAGGTGCTTTCGCGATGGGAGGAATGGCCGCATTTATCCCAGCTAAAGACCCGAAAGAGAATCAAAAAGTATTAGACAAGATCCAGACTGACAAATCGTTAGAAGCTAACAACGGCCACGACGGTACTTGGGTGGCTCATCCAGGTTTGGCTGACACTGCTATGGAAGTCTTTAGTGCTGTGCTGGGTGAACGCACCAACCAGTTGGATGTGAGCCGTGCAGAGGATGCGCCTATTACTGCAGCCGAACTGCTTGAGCCTTGTGAAGGCGAGCGCACTGAAGGCGGAATGCGCCACAATATTCGCGTTGCGCTGCAATACATCGAAGCTTGGATTTCTGGCAATGGTTGTGTGCCGATTTACGGACTGATGGAAGACGCTGCAACGGCAGAAATCTCACGCGCCTCTATCTGGCAATGGATTCAACACGGCAAGTCGCTAGACAACGGATTAAAGGTCACTAAAGAGCTGTTCGAGCTCTATCTCAAAGAGGAGATTGAAGTCGTGAAGCAAGAAATTGGCGAGCAGCGCTACCATGCAGGTCGATTTGAAGAAGCAGCAGACTTAATGGCAAGGCTCACGACGAGCGATGAACTGACCAACTTTTTGACAGTTCCTGGTTATGACTACCTAGATTAATAAAGAATAACTGTAACACCAATAACGTGAAGGATTTTCAAGGCAGATAGGGAAGTACTGCCTGAGAACGGAAACTCAACGCACACGCATAAAGTGCAAATTATAAAGAGGGATAGACCAATGACTAACTTAACTCGCCGCCAACAAATTGAAGCTCTGGAAAAAGACTGGGCAACTAACCCACGCTGGAAAAATGTGAAGCGTACTTACACTGCCGAAGAAGTGGTGGAACTGCGTGGCTCTATGGTGCCTGCAAACACAATTGCACAACGTGGTGCAGACAAACTTTGGTCACTGGTCAACGGTAGTGCGAAAAAAGGTTACGTAAACTGTCTTGGTGCGCTAACGGGTGGTCAAGCGGTTCAACAAGCTAAAGCAGGTATTGAAGCGATTTATCTGTCAGGCTGGCAGGTAGCGGCGGATAACAACACCGCTTCGACGATGTATCCAGACCAATCTCTTTACCCAGTAGATTCTGTACCGTCAGTAGTAAAGCGTATCAACAACTCATTCCGTCGTGCAGACCAAATTCAGTGGGCTGCTGGTAAGACGCCTGAAGATGAAGGTGGTATTGATTACTTCCTACCTATCGTAGCGGATGCGGAAGCGGGCTTTGGTGGTGTGCTTAACGCTTACGAACTAATGAAATCGATGATCGAAGCCGGTGCCGCGGGCGTTCACTTTGAAGACCAGTTAGCATCGGTGAAAAAGTGTGGCCATATGGGTGGTAAGGTATTAGTTCCTACGCAAGAAGCGGTACAAAAGCTCGTTGCAGCTCGTTTGGCTGCTGACGTAGCGGGTACAACAACATTAGTTATTGCTCGTACTGATGCGAATGCGGCGGATCTCATTACTTCAGATTGCGACCCATATGATAAAGACTTCATCGAAGGTGAGCGTACTCAAGAAGGTTTCTACCGCGTTCGCGCGGGTATCGACCAAGCTATCTCTCGCGGCCTGGCTTACGCACCATATGCAGACTTGATTTGGTGTGAAACGGCTACGCCATGTTTGGAAGAAGCACGTAAGTTTGCAGAAGCAATTCACGCTGAATACCCAGATCAATTGTTGGCGTACAACTGCTCGCCTTCATTCAACTGGGAGAAAAACCTAGATGCAGAAACCATTGCTAAGTTCCAACAAGAGCTTGCAGACATGGGCTACAAGTACCAATTCATCACGCTAGCAGGCATTCACAACATGTGGTTCAACATGTTTGAACTGGCGCACGCTTACGCTCAAGGTGAAGGTATGCGTCATTATGTTGAGAAAGTTCAGCGTCCTGAATTCCAAGCAGCTGAAAAAGGCTATACGTTTGTTGCGCACCAACAAGAAGTAGGTACAGGTTACTTCGATAGAATGACCAATACTATCCAAGGTGGTAACTCTTCAGTGACAGCATTGACAGGTTCGACCGAAGAAGACCAATTCTAATTGGCAGAGAAACACTTCCTTAATCAGCGTCAGTAATGGCATTTTGAGCGGCAACCCTGCCGCTCTTTTTTCGTTTAACCGGTGTAAAAACGAAACTTACAACAAAGAGAATACGCTTGCGTACTACTCTTCCTGCTCGATTTCTTCAGGTTCCACTTCTTCTTGCAGTTCCAATAAGTTAATCGCAATGGTCACAAAGTCACTGTCAGTAATGATGCCGACCAATCGACCTTTGGTGACAACAGGTAGACAGCCAACTTTATGCTTTTGCATATAGATAGCGCTCTCTTTGAGCCCCGCGATAGGCTCTGCCGTCATGATATTGGTGTGCATCATTTCGTAGAGCGGTGTGTCTAAAGTAAAAGATTGTTCAGCCTCATCTGGGTGCAAGCTCGATTCTTGAGCAGCAAGAATGTCGCGTTGAGTCACCAAGCCTTGTAAGTGGTTATTGGCATCAACAACCGGAATGTGTCGAATATCAAGCGCATCCATCATGCTTTTTGCATCACGCAAGGTGTGCGTGCGCAGTAAGGTATGAGGATTACGAGTCATCATGTCTTCAACCTTGATCATAGAGACCTCCAGCGGCATTGTCCTTCTCTTAAATATAGAGAATATTTTTCTGTATATCTGGGAGCTAACTCGTTTTTCATCAATTAAATAGCACAATGCTGATGGTCTGCGTAATCTGTGTTTTATTGGTGTTTTTATTAATTTGAATAAGTCGGTTTGTGTGCGAGTCAGTTGGCATTTTTAGTTGATATTGAATGTGTTCTCAAGGTAATCCAATGAATTGAATCGCACATTTTTATTCGCTGGATTTTCCAAGATTCTTCTCTCGAAGAAGATACGTCCAGGCTTACCAAATTGAAGACAGCAACCTAGATGAAACGAACAACCTGTAACAAACTTATTGCGCTGGCAGTGGCGGCATTCAGTGTGCCATCAACACAGGCGATTGTGTTAGGAGATGAACAAACCGATCCTGTTGACCGTGTTACTTTGCGAGCAAGTAATATGGCAGAGTTTCCGCTGTGTGGTGGAACGATGCTGACAGAGCAATGGGTACTGACTGCGGCGCACTGTGTGGTGATGGGACAAGGAACCAATGAAGCAACCTACTATGTGACCCCGCCGGGTGAGCTGTCGGTGAATGCGAATGTGTATGAACTTAATTCTGCAGGGCTTGATAACTTCTATCCGGTGTCTCACGTTGTGGTTCATCCGGATTACACTCGGATTTCAAAAGCTGAGACCGACAGTAATGGCAACGTGAAACCTATCCAAACCGGTTTAGATTCAGACATCGCGTTGCTGTATCTCACGCGCCCAGTGGCAAACGCGAACTTTGCTGACCTAGCGAGTAAAGTTGACATGGAGAGTATCGAAGCACGTTTGGTGGCGGATTGGAACGATAATTACCTGACCAATCAACGTGTCGAAAATGTGCAAGTGTTTGGATGGGGGGCTACTCAGCCGGATGCTTCTGAACCTTCTAATACGCTCAAAACCACCATTAGCACATTTTTACCCATCGACAAATGTTATGAGCGTTTAGAAATTGGCAGCAGTTTTCCGGGGATCATTGATTCAAGAGACAACCAAACCAAAATTTGTACGCTACCAACACAAAACCATGTATTGGAGCCAGATAGCCATACTCAATATGGCAACTCTGCATGTAAAGGTGACAGTGGTGGCCCGTTGGTCGATGTGGCGACCGGCAAACAAATTGGTATTGTTAGTGGCGGCCCCCTTATTCTACCAACGTGTGGCTCTTTGACGATCCCAAGTTTCTACACCAAGGTGAGCCACTATTACGACTGGGTACAGTCTTACATCACTGCCGATGCGCCACCAAGTCGTTACATCATTGCGCCGAATTTTATCAAAAGTGCTAACAATGAAAGTGGTGACAATAAAGAGTGTCACGATGGCATTGCGACCAATAACTGTGATTTCAAAGGCTCAGATGATGAAGGTGGCAGTCTAGGGTTTTGGTTATTGGGTTTATTCGTGCCGTTATTCTTGTGGCGAAAGCGTGAGGTTTGATAGGGCGATTGGAATGCCAAACTAATAAGCAGCGGTATACGCTGCTTTGCTTTTTTCATGTTTTCTCTTTTGGGCTCAAATTAAAAATAGTGCCAAGTAATCGAGGCTTTTCACGTTTTATTACACTCTTCACCATGGCTTTTACTGCTATATTCTGGTGATTTGCTTGCTATTGCAGCATGTAAACATATACTAGTCTGCTGCGAAAAACTCGTCGCAATTTTATCGTCGCCTAGACGTGATTTGACCAATAGATAAGACAAGTAACATGCAAGTATCAGATTTCCATTTCGACCTTCCAGATGAACTCATCGCTCGCTACCCTCAACCAGAGCGTACCGCTAGCCGACTGCTGCAAATGGACGGCAATACCGGAGAGCTCATTGATGGCACATTTATTGATGTATTGGGCCAAGTTCAACCCGGTGACTTAGTGGTGTTTAATAATACTCGTGTTATTCCTGCTCGTCTTTTTGGCCGCAAGGAGTCGGGCGGTAAATTAGAAGTGCTAGTGGAGCGCATGTTGGATGAGAAAAGCATCCTCGCGCACGTTCGTTGCTCTAAATCACCAAAACCAGGTACAACCATTATTGTTGGCGAGAATGATGAATATTCAGCAGAAATGGTTGCACGCCATGATGCTTTATTTGAACTGAAATTTAGTTCTGATAAGACGGTACTAGAAATTCTGGAAGAAATCGGCCATATGCCGCTTCCTCCTTACATCGACCGTCCAGACGAAGATGCAGATAAAGAGCGTTACCAAACGGTATATAATCAAAAGCCAGGTGCGGTTGCGGCACCGACAGCGGGCCTTCACTTTGATGATGTTCTCTTGGAGAAAATCAAAGCGAAAGGTGCAGAGTTTGCTTACGTTACTTTGCACGTTGGGGCGGGTACATTCCAGCCAGTAAAAGTGGAAAATATCAACGATCACCACATGCATGCCGAGTACGTAGAAGTACCGCAAGAAGTCGTCGAAGCAATTAAAGCGACGAAAGCGCGTGGCGGACGAATTATTGCTGTTGGTACAACATCTGTGCGTTCACTTGAAAGTGCAGCGCAAGACGCATTGCAAAAAGGGACTGAGCTGGCCCCATTCTTTGGCGATACAGAAATCTTTATTTTCCCTGGTTACGAATATCAGTTGGTGGATTGCTTGATCACAAACTTCCACTTGCCTGAATCAACACTGATCATGTTGGTGAGTGCATTTGCTGGATACGAGAACACCATGAATGCTTACAAACATGCGGTGGAAAACAAATACCGTTTCTTCTCGTATGGCGATTCAATGTTCATCAAGAAGAAAACGGCGTAGTTAAAAATAGATTTACGAGTGCTAGCAGTAAGCTAGGAAATAAAGCATCCATTGCTTTGTCTCTCGCAAGGAAAAGCGACCGCTCCTTAAAGTAGGGTAGAGCCCTAAACACTCAGTCAGACTGTTTCTCTGACACCCGGAGGCATCGTGAAATTAAAATTCGATCTTAAGAAGAAAAACGGCAATGCACGTCGTGGTCAACTGACTTTCGAACGCGGCACTGTTCAAACTCCTGCGTTCATGCCAGTAGGTACTTACGGTACCGTTAAAGGTATGACACCAGAAGAAGTAAAAGGTACTGGTGCAGAAATTTTGCTAGGTAATACGTTCCACCTGTGGCTACGTCCTGGTCAAGAAGTGATGAAAATGCACGGTGACCTGCACGATTTTATGAACTGGCACGGTCCTATTCTTACTGATTCAGGCGGCTTCCAAGTATTCAGCCTTGGTAAGATGCGTACGATCACTGAAGAGGGTGTTCACTTTCGTAACCCAGTAAACGGTGACAAGATTTTCATGGACGCAGAAAAGTCGATGGAAATTCAAAAAGACCTGGGCTCTGACATCGTTATGATTTTTGACGAGTGTACGCCTTACCCAGCGACACACGATGAAGCGAAGAAATCGATGGAAATGTCATTACGCTGGGCACAGCGTTCACGTGACCACTTCGAGAAGCTAGAAAACCCGAACAACCTATTTGGTATTGTCCAAGGTGGTGTTTACGAAGATTTACGTGATGTGTCGGTAAAAGGTCTAACGGAAATCGGTTTTGACGGTTACGCGGTTGGTGGTTTGGCAGTAGGTGAGCCTAAAGAAGACATGCACCGTATTCTTGAGCATACTTGTCCTCAACTTCCTGAAGACAAACCTCGCTACTTGATGGGCGTAGGTAAGCCAGAAGACTTGGTTGAAGGTGTTCGTCGTGGTATCGACATGTTTGACTGTGTAATGCCAACGCGTAACGCACGTAATGGTCACTTATTTGTGACTGGTGGTGTGATCAAGATCCGTAATGCGAAACATAAAACGGATACAACACCATTGGATCCGCATTGTGACTGTTACACTTGTCAAAACTACAGCAAGTCGTACCTTCACCATTTAGAGCGTTGTAATGAAATCTTAGGCGCTCGCTTGAATACAATCCATAACCTGCGTTACTACCAGCGTCTGATGGAAAGCATTCGTAAAGCAATTGATGAAGATCGCTTCGATGAATTTGTTACTGAGTTCTATGAGCGTCGTGGCCGTGAAGTGCCACCACTAGCAAAAGAGCAGTAATTGAAAAACTAAAAGAATTAAAGCCTTTGGCATGTCGCCAGAGGCTTTTGCTAATAAAGTAGGCTAACGCACGTTATTTTTGAGAGAGCGATCTCTATTAGTTACTCTCAGACTTGAATCTAAAATGCGAAAGCCCAATTTGTTTGATTATCAATAAAATATAATGAGGATGTTTTAATGTTTATTTCTCAGGCTCACGCAGCAGCAGAAGGCGCGCCAGCAGGCGGTGGTTTTGAAATGCTAATCATGCTTGGCATGTTCGCAGTGATCTTTTACTTCATGATTTACCGCCCACAAGCGAAACGCGTAAAAGAACACAAAAACCTAATGGCTTCTATGGGCAAAGGCGACGAAGTTTTAACTAGCGGTGGCCTAGTGGGTAAAATCACTAAGATTGCTGAAGACAATGACTACATTTCAATTGAGCTTAACGCGAACAATGAAGTAGTAATCAAGAAAGACTTCATCACTGCAGTGCTACCAAAAGGTACGCTTAAGTCTCTATAAAACAGCTAAAGGATCCTCGCTGTGCTAAACCGTTATCCATTATGGAAGTACTTGATGGTGCTTTTTGCCATCATCACCGCTGCGTTATACGCACTTCCAAATATCTACGGTGAAGATCCGGCTATTCAAGTTACAGGGGCGCGTGGCGCCTCTGTAGATATGTCAACGCTGGATGCTGTCACTACTGCTCTTAACAAAGAGCAACTTTCTCATAAATCCATTGCTCTCGAAGATGGATCAATTCTTGTTCGTTTTAACGACACTGACACACAAATCAGTGCTCGTGATGTCATCAGCGAAGCGCTAGGCAAAGACACAATTGTTGCACTTAACCTTGCACCTTCTACACCCGATTGGCTAGAAGCGATTGGCGCGTCACCATTGAAGCTAGGTCTTGACCTTCGCGGTGGTGTTCACTTCTTAATGGAAGTGGATATGGATGCAGCGATGGAAAAGCTTGTTGGTCAACAAGAAGAAGCTTTCCGTAGCGAACTTCGTGACGCCAAGATTCGTTACCGTGCAATCCGCCCTTCTGGAAAAGAAGCGGTAGAAGTGTTGTTGCGTAACGAAGAGCAATTAGCAGAAGCGAAAGCAACGCTAGAAAAGAATCACCCGGACATGATTTTTGTCGATTCTGATTCAAATGGCCGTTACGCTCTTACTGCAACCTTTACTGAGCAACGTTTACAAGAGATCCGTAACTATGCTGTTGAGCAAAACATTACGATTTTACGTAATCGTGTCAACGAACTAGGTGTTGCGGAACCATTGGTTCAACGTCAAGGTGCTAGTCGCATTGTAGTTGAACTGCCTGGTGTTCAAGACACTGCTCGTGCAAAAGAAATTCTCGGAGCTACGGCAACGCTTGAATTCCGTGAAGTTGATGATAAAGCTGACCTATCGGCAGCGGCAAATGGTCGTGCGCCAGCAGGTAGTGAAATCAAGATGGACCGTGATGGTCGCCCAGTTGTGCTTAAGAAGCGCGTTATTCTTGGCGGTCAAAGCATCACAGATGCAAGCTCAAGTGTTGATGAATATGGTCGTCCACAAGTTAACATCTCGCTAGACAGCGAAGGTGGTAATAAGATGTCTGCGTTCTCTAAGAAGAACATTGGTAAGCTAATGGCTACCGTGTTTGCAGAATACAAAGACAGTGGCCGTCGTACGCCTGAAGGCAAAGTTATTCTGGATAAGCATGAAGAAGTCATCAACCAAGCAACGATTCAATCGGCTCTTGGTCGTAACTTCCGTATCACAGGTATCGACTCTGCTGCAGAAGCACACAACCTAGCACTTTTACTACGTGCTGGTGCACTGATTGCACCTATCTCTATCGTTGAAGAACGTACCATTGGTCCATCAATGGGCCAGCAAAACATCGATATGGGTATCCAAGCATGTATCTGGGGTATGGTTGCCGTAATGCTATTTACGCTGCTTTACTACCGCGGCTTTGGTTTGATTGCAAACATTGCTCTAATGGCAAACTTGGTGCTTATCATTGGTGTTATGTCGATGATTCCAGGCGCTACCATGACGCTTCCGGGGATAGCCGGTATCGTGTTAACAGTCGGTATGGCAGTTGATGCGAACGTACTGATCTTCGAGCGTATCCGTGAAGAAATTCGTGATGGACGTAGTCCACAACAAGCGATTCACCAAGGTTACGCGAATGCATTCAGCACGATTGCTGATGCGAACATCACAACACTAATTACTGCAATCATTCTATTTGCGGTCGGTACAGGTGCGGTGAAAGGTTTCGCAGTTACTCTATCTATCGGTATCTTAACTTCAATGTTCACCGCCATTATTGGTACACGTTGTATCGTGAACCTGATCTACGGTGGCAAACGCGTTGATAAATTGTCGATCTAAGGCTGGGAATTAATATGTTTCAAATTCTAAAAGCAGAGAAGACGATCGGCTTTATGCGTTGGTCGAAAGTAGCATTCGTTTTTTCAATTATAATGATTGCTGCTTCTATCTTCACTTTGTCAACCAAGTGGCTTAATTGGGGTCTAGATTTCACTGGCGGTACTCTTATCGAGGTCGGTTTTGAACAGCCAGCAAACCTTGAAGAGATTCGTGCAGCACTAGATTCAAAAGGCTTTGGCGATGCGACAGTACAAAACTTCGGTAGTGCTCGTGAAGTCATGGTTCGTCTTCGTCCACGTGATGACGTTTCTGGTGAAACGCTAGGTAACCAAATCATTGGTGCTATCAAAGATGGTACTGGCGAAAGCGTAGAAATGCGTCGTATTGAGTTCGTAGGTCCCAACGTTGGTGATGAGCTAACAGAAGCTGGTGGTCTAGCGATCTTGGTATCGCTGATCTGTATTCTGCTTTATGTATCGATGCGATTTGAATGGCGTCTAGCGGCTGGTGCGGTAATGGCATTGGCTCACGATATAATTATCACGCTAGGTGTCTTCTCGTTTCTACAAATTGAAGTTGACCTGACCATCGTAGCTGCGCTACTGACAGTTGTGGGCTACTCACTCAACGATACCATCGTTGTATTTGACCGGATTCGTGAAAACTTCCGTAAGATGCGTAAGGGTGAACCTTCAGACATTATGGACGCCTCAATCACTCAAACGTTGAGCCGTACATTGATTACATCTGGTACGACGTTGTTCGTGGTAATTGCACTGTTCATGCAGGGTGGTGCTATGATTCACGGCTTTGCAACCGCACTTTTACTCGGTATCACTGTAGGTACTTACTCTTCTATCTACGTAGCATCAGCACTAGCGCTGAAACTGGGCATCCAGAAAGAGCACTTGATGCCACCTCAAGTAGAAAAAGAAGGTGCAGAGTTCGACGAAATGCCATAAGGCAGATTGAGAACCGAAAACAAAAACCGCTGAACAATCAGCGGTTTTTTTGTATCTGAATAGAGTAGTGAGCTTGTAGAGCCTCTCTGTATGAAGAGCCTTCAGCTACAGCTAAGTCGATACGGAGCAGTAGATACAAAAAAGCCCGGCTCAATGAGCGGGGCTTTCTAAAGTCATCAGCGTGACGGGCTATATATGACTTTCAAATCTTACTTAAGGATCGCGCTGTTACCGTTTTCGCGAATGTGCTTAAGGATAGATTTTACGCCACGAGCGCTTGAAGCAACGATGTTACCAGACTTCATGTAGTCAGTGCCGCCAGCAAAGTCAGTTAGGATTGCGCCAGCTTCACGAGCAATAAGCTCACCTGCTGCCATATCCCAAGGTTTTAGGCCTAGCTCGAAGTAACCATCAACACGGCCAGCAGCCACGTAACAAAGGTCAAGAGCAGCAGAGCCGCTACGACGGAAATCAGCACATTCAGTGAATAGCGCACCAACGATCTTGATGTAAGACTCAGCGTGTTGTTTCTGCTTGAATGGGAAGCCTGTTGCTAGAACAGTACCTTGAAGGTCTTTTAGTTGAGCAACACGAATACGTGCACTGTTTAGTTGAGCGCCGGCACCGCGTTGTGCAGTGAATAGCTCGTTTTGCATTGGATCGTAAACACAAGCAACTTCAGTTTTGCCCTTAATACGAACAGCGATAGAAACCGCGAAAGTTGGGTAACCTTTTACAAAGTTAGTGGTGCCATCCAGTGGGTCGATGATCCATTGTACGTCTTTATCTTTACCTTCGATAAGACCTTGTTCTTCAGCAACGATACAGTGCTCAGGGTAAGACTGCTTGATAGTATCGATGATGATGTATTCTGCTTCTTTGTCTACGTTAGTGACAAAGTCATTAGTGCCTTTAAGAGTAGATTCTACTTTATCAGTGTTTTCTAATGATTTAGCAATATGATTGCCTGCCTTTCGCGCAGCGCGAATAGCAATGTTTAGCATTGGATGCATACGAATTTCCCAACGGATGTTAAAGAACAAATGAAAGCGGCGGCGAGTATACCAGAGATAATCAAAAAGGGAAGTGGTTATTTTTTGCTCTAATTGCGGCCGACTGAGTGTACAGAGCATACTGCGGACGAGAACAATAACCAAGAATGAGAAGAGAGGTCTGCTTGCCTCTAGGGTGTCTTAAAAAACTATGATAACATTCTGCGGTTTTAATTTAGGTAGCAAACACAGATGTTGGATCAAGTAAAAATTGTACTCGTAGGTACCTCTCATTCAGGCAATATTGGCTCAGCAGCTCGAGCAATGAAAGTGATGGGTTTAAACCAACTAGTATTAGTCGATCCACAATGTGAAGTGGATGAACAAACTCTTGCTTTAGCTGCGGGTGCTGGTGATATTGCTCAAAATGCAAAGATTGTCGGCACATTAGAAGAAGCGGTTGAAGATTGTGGCCTTGTTGTGGGTTCTAGCGCCCGCTCTCGTACATTAGAATGGCCAATGCTCGAGCCACGTGAATGCGGTGAGAAATTTGCAGTTGAAGGCCGAAAGCATCCGGTTGCGCTCGTGTTTGGCCGAGAAAGAACTGGTTTGACAAACGAAGAGCTACAAAAGTGCCACTACCATGTTTGTATTCCCGCTAATCCTGAGTACAGCTCGCTTAACCTAGCGATGGCTGTACAAACTCTCAGTTACGAAGTGCGAGTTGCACACTTGAACTTAGAGCAAAGCCAGTTTTCCCCAAATGAATCGGAAGAATACCCGCGTCATCGAGAACTCGAAATGTTCTTCGAGCATCTTGAAAAGGTGATGGTTGAGACCCAGTTTATTAACAAAGAGCAACCTGGACAGGTGATGAATAAGTTGCGCCGTTTGTTCTCTCGTGCTCGACCAGAAACCCAAGAACTTAATATTCTACGAGGCGTTTTGACTTCGATAGAAAAGAAGTTCTGAGTAAATAATAACCACTTTAGGTGTAAGGATGAATACCTGAGTAAAATGGTCAAATAAATACTTGACCAAATTACTCAGGTATGGAAAAATCTTAACCATTACAAACCATGTGGATACGGTGTGGTATGAAACTTACATCTAAAGGAAGATATGCGGTGACAGCCATGCTGGATGTGGCACTGCATTCGCAACAAAACCCTGTACCTCTGGCTGATATTTCAGAGCGTCAAGGGATCTCGCTCTCTTACTTAGAGCAGCTATTTTCAAAATTGCGTAAAGCAGGTCTCGTTGCCAGCGTTCGTGGTCCTGGTGGTGGTTACCGACTTGGTGCCGACGCTCACAGTATCGCTATTGGTACCGTGATTGCTGCCGTTGATGAGTCAGTAGATGCAACCAAATGCCAAGGTAAAGGAGATTGCCAAGGTGGAACACGTTGCCTTACTCACACGCTGTGGCGTGACCTAAGCTCTCGCATTAGTGACTTTTTGAATAACATCACTCTTGGTGAGTTGATGACAGACAATGAAGTACTCGAAATTTCTGATCGTCAGGACATTGATCTGGCGGTAACCCATGGGCTATCAAACAAAAATACAACCGCCGCGCCCATCGGTGTAAACGTCCGCTCTTAGCGGTCAGCTTTTTACATTGGAGTAGAGAATGAAACTGCCGATTTATCTTGATTATTCCGCTACATGTCCAGTTGATCCACGTGTTGCTGAAAAAATGGTTCAGTACATGACAATGGATGGCACATTTGGCAACCCAGCGTCACGTTCGCACCGTTACGGCTGGCAGGCAGAAGAAGCGGTCGATACTGCTCGTGAGCAAATTGCTGACCTTCTAAATGCAGATCCTCGCGAAATCGTATTTACATCTGGTGCGACAGAATCAGACAACCTTGCGATTAAAGGTGCAGCGCACTTTTACTCGAAGAAAGGCAAGCACGTAATCACTTGTAAAACAGAGCACAAAGCCGTTCTTGACCCATGTCGTCAACTTGAGCGTGAAGGCTTTGAAGTGACTTACCTTGAGCCAGAATCAAATGGCTTGATCGATCTAGAGAAGCTTAGAGCAGCCATGCGTGATGACACCGTGCTTGTGTCTATTATGCATGTAAACAACGAGATTGGTGTGGTTCAAGACATTACAGCGATCGGCGAACTGTGCCGTGAGCGTAAAATTGTTTTCCACGTGGACGCTGCGCAATCTGCAGGTAAATTACCAATCGACGTTCAAGAGATGAAAGTTGATCTAATTTCACTTTCTGCTCACAAAGTTTACGGTCCTAAAGGTATCGGTGCACTTTACGTACGTCGTAAGCCTCGTATTCGTCTTGAAGCGCAAATGCACGGTGGCGGTCATGAGCGTGGTTTCCGCTCTGGTACACTACCTACTCACCAAATCGTAGGCATGGGTGAAGCATTCCGCATTGCAAAAGAAGACATGCAAAAAGATTACGATCATGCTTTAGCGCTTCGTAACCGTCTTTTTGATGGCGTGAAAGACTTAGAAGCAGTGACGGTAAACGGTGACTTTGAGCAGCGTGTACCACACAACCTAAACATCAGTTTCGCATTCGTAGAAGGTGAATCACTACTAATGTCGCTTAAAGATCTAGCGGTATCTTCTGGTAGTGCTTGTACGTCTGCAAGCCTTGAGCCTTCTTACGTTCTTCGTGCCCTAGGCATGGATGACGAATTGGCTCACAGCTCGGTTCGTTTCTCGTTTGGTCGTTTCACGACTGAAGAAGAAATTGATTACGCAATTGAACAAATCCGCGTTGCAGTGACTAAGCTACGCGACATGTCTCCTCTATGGGATATGTACAAAGAAGGGATTGATTTGAGCACTGTTGAATGGGCTCACCATTAATCTCAGGGATTGAAATAGAGGATTCGAGGTAATTTATCATGGCATACAGCGAAAAAGTAATTGATCACTACGAGAACCCACGTAACGTTGGTTCATTCGATAAAGAAGATCCATCAGTAGGTAGCGGCATGGTTGGCGCTCCTGCGTGTGGTGACGTAATGAAGCTTCAAATCAAAGTGACACCTGAAGGTATCATCGAAGATGCGAAGTTCAAAACATACGGTTGTGGTAGTGCAATCGCATCAAGCTCACTAGTAACTGAGTGGGTAAAAGGTAAGTCAGTTGATGAAGCGGCAGCAATTAAAAACTCTGAGATTGCTGAAGAGCTAGAGCTTCCACCAGTGAAAGTTCACTGTTCTATTCTTGCTGAAGATGCAATCAAAGCAGCGGTTGCTGACTACAAGAAAAAACACCAAGAATAATTATTCCGTAATATAATGGGAGCTTTGACGCTCCCATTCCAATCGAAATTTAGACAGACTAAGGTGCAGTATGGCCATCACAATGACAGAATCAGCGGCAAGTCGCGTAAGAGCATTCCTAGATAACCGAGGCAAAGGTATCGGTTTACGTCTTGGAGTGAAGACGACTGGCTGTTCCGGCATGGCATACGTACTTGAGTTTGTTGATGAGCTCAATGAAGAAGACGAAGTATTTGAACTCTCTGGAGTGAAAATTATCATCGATCAAAAGAGCTTAGTGTACCTAGATGGTACTGAATTGGATTACGTGAAAGAAGGGTTGAATGAAGGTTTTGAATTCAACAACCCTAACGCGAAAAGTGAATGTGGTTGTGGTGAAAGCTTCAACGTCTAATTGATTGTCCTTCTGGGCAAACGAGTCCGGAAGGCTTTACTAGGACCCGAACTTAATGAATCACTTTGAATTATTTGGGCTACCAAGTCAGTTTAAGCTGGATGGTAGCCTTCTTTCTTCTCAGTTCCGAGAACTACAAAAACGCTTCCACCCGGATAACTTTGCAACGGGCTCAGAACGTGACCGTTTGATGGCGGTGCAAAAGGCGGCGCAAATCAACGATGCCTATCAAGTTCTGAAAAATCCTATTTCTCGCGCCGAGTATATCCTCGCAGAGCAAGGTGTTGAGATCCGAGGTGAACAGCAAACAATGCAAGATCCGATGTTCTTAATGGAGCAAATGGAACTGCGCGAAGAACTGGAAGAGATTGCTGACAAGTCCGATCCTGAATCGGCGCTTTTTGACTTCGACTCTAAGGTCAGCAAAATGTACAAACAGCATCTGGCAAGCGTCGAGCAAGAGCTTGATGATGGTCTATGGGCTGAAGCCGCAGACCGAGTTCGTAAGCTAAAATTCATTGCCAAACTAAAGAACGAAATTGAGCTAGTCGAAGACAAACTCCTCGGCTAGTAAGCGTGACAAGGACCTATCATGGCACTACTTCAAATCGCAGAACCGGGCCAAAGCTCGGCACCTCATGAGCATAAGTTAGCAGCGGGTATCGACTTAGGTACTACCAACTCTTTGGTTGCTTCTGTACGTAGCGGCGATGCAACTCCACTTGCGGACGAGCAGGGCCGTACTATTTTACCTTCAGTCGTTAATTACGCTGAGGAAACGTTAACGGTCGGCCACGAAGCCAAAGCCAAAGCAGAGTTTGAACCAGAGAACACGATTATCTCTGTAAAACGTTTGATCGGTCGTTCATTAAAGGACATTCAGTCCCGTTACTCTTCACTTCCTTATCGTTTTAAAGAGAGCGAAAACGGCCTGCCAATTCTGCAAACACCTCAAGGTGACAAAAACCCGATTGAAGTATCTGCGGACATCCTAAAAGTATTGGGTAAGCGAGCTGAAGATACGTTAGGTGGTGAGTTAGCTGGTGTCGTTATTACCGTTCCTGCTTACTTTGATGACGCGCAACGTGCAGGTACAAAAGATGCGGCGAAATTAGCTGGTCTTCATGTTCTCCGTCTACTTAACGAACCAACCGCTGCGGCAATTGCTTATGGCCTAGACTCTGGTCAAGAAGGTGTGATTGCGGTTTACGATCTAGGTGGCGGTACTTTTGATATCTCTATCCTACGTTTATCGAAAGGCGTATTTGAAGTATTAGCAACAGGTGGCGATTCTGCATTAGGCGGTGACGACTTCGACCATCTATTTGCCGATTATTTAATGGAGCAAGCGGGTCTAGAAGCGCCGCTTTCTGCAGAAAAGAACCGTACACTTTTGAACATTGCTACTGAAGCTAAGATTGCTTTCTCTGAGCAAGACAGTGTTGACGTTGACGTTTTTGGCTGGAAAGGCACCGTGACTCGCGAGCAGTTCGAAGATCTGATTCGTCCGCTAGTGAAGAAAACACTGATGTCTTGTCGTCGCGCATTAAAAGATGCGGATGTCGACGCAGATGAAGTACTCGAGGTCGTCATGGTTGGCGGCTCAACCCGTACATTGTTGGTTCGTGAAATGGTAGGCGAGTTTTTTGGTCGCACACCTCTGACAAGCATTAACCCAGATGAAGTTGTTGCAATCGGTGCGGGTATTCAAGCTGATATCCTAGCGGGTAACAAACCTGACTCTGAAATGTTGCTTCTTGATGTGATTCCACTGTCGCTCGGTATTGAAACCATGGGTGGTTTGGTCGAGAAGATCATCCCCCGCAACACTACGATTCCCGTTGCGCGTGCGCAAGAATTTACCACATTCAAAGATGGCCAAACGGCGATGAGTGTTCATGTGGTACAAGGTGAACGTGAAATGGTTGATGACTGTCGTTCACTTGCTCGCTTCTCGTTAAAAGGTATTCCTCCGATGGCAGCGGGTGCGGCACATATTCGCGTGACTTACCAAGTTGACGCAGATGGCCTTCTTTCTGTTACGGCAATGGAGAAGAGCACTGGTGTTCAATCAGAGATTCAAGTAAAACCTTCTTACGGCTTAAGTGACAATGAAGTGGCGGATATGTTGCGTGATTCAATGACGCACGCAAAAGAAGACATGCAAGCTCGTGCCTTAGCTGAGCAGCGTGTTGAAGCCGACCGAGTGATAGAAGGTTTGATTGCAGCGATGCAAGCTGATGGTGATGACTTACTATCAGAACAAGAGAAACAAAACTTGATTAAAGCCATCGAAGCCTTGATTGAGCTGCGTAATGGTGATGATGCAGATGCGATAGAGCAAGGCATTAAAGATACCGATAAAGCGAGCCAAGATTTCGCATCACGCCGTATGGATAAATCGATTCGAGCTGCGTTGTCAGGTCAATCAGTAGACGATATATAAGAGATAAGTAGTTATGCCTAAGATTATTGTATTACCACACGACGATTTGTGCCCAGAAGGTGCAGTGTTGGAAGCAAACTCTGGTGACACCGTTCTAGACGTAGCGCTAAAAAACGGTATCGGTATTGAACATGCGTGTGAGAAGTCATGTGCGTGTACTACCTGCCACGTAATCATCCGTGAAGGTTTTGATTCACTCGAAGAAAGTGAAGAACTAGAAGACGACATGCTAGATAAAGCGTGGGGTCTAGAGCCTGAGTCACGCCTAGGGTGTCAGGCGAGAATTGCTGATGAAGACTTGGTAGTAGAAATTCCTAAATACACACTCAACCACGCTTCAGAAGATCACTAAAACTATCTCCCCAATATAGGGAAGAAGCAAAAGGAAGATGAGCAATGAAATGGACAGATTCTCGCGATATCGCGATTGAACTTTGTGACAAGTTTCCAGATGTCGATCCAAAAACAGTGCGTTTTACCGATCTTCATCAATGGATCATGGAGTTAGATGAGTTTGACGATGAGCCAAACCGTTCTAATGAAAAGATTCTAGAAGCCGTTATCATGTGCTGGATGGACGAAGCGGACTAAGTCTGTAAAACACAGCCTAGTTAACAATTCTTACTAAAAAAAGCGGACCTTTAGGTCCGTTTTTTTATCCAATTGACATTTTTGCCCTACATAATGCTAACATCCGTGAGTTATTAAAAAGAAGCAGCGTAGGCAACGCTGCTATAAGACAAGGAGAAACCATGTCTACACAGATGTCTGTATTTTTAAGTCAAGAGTCGGCAGCACCACATTGGGGTGAAAAAGCACTGCTTTCATTCGCTGAAAACGGCGCAACTATTCACTTAGGTGAAGGTCATGATCTCGGCGCAATTCAACGTGCAGCTCGTCAGCTAGATGGCCAAGGAATTCGTTCTATTTTTCTTTCTGGTGATAACTGGGATCTAGAGAGCGTATGGGCTTTCCACCAAGGGTTCCGTAACCCTAAAAAACATGGCTCAGTTGAGTGGGCAGCATTGTCTGATGAAGATCAAGCAGAGCTTCAAGCTCGTATTACTTCGACTGATTTTACCCGCGATATTATCAACAAAACGGCAGAAGAAGTTGCTCCTCGTCAGCTAGCGACAATGGCTGCTGAATTCATCAAATCTGTTGCGCCGAAAGGCACGGTGACAGCTCGTATCGTCAAAGACAAAGACTTGTTGGCAGAAGGTTGGGAAGGTATTTACGCAGTAGGCCGTGGTTCTGAGCGTACTTCTGCGATGCTTCAGTTAGACTACAACCCAACAGGTGACGAAAACGCACCTGTATTCGCATGTCTTGTGGGTAAAGGCATCACCTTTGATTCCGGTGGTTACAGCTTGAAGCCTTCTACCTTCATGAGTGCAATGAAAGCTGATATGGGTGGCTCGGGTACTATCACTGGTGGCCTAGGATTAGCTATCTTGCGCGGTTTAAACAAGCGCGTAAAACTGATCTTGTGTTGTGCTGAGAACATGGTTTCTGGCCGTGCCCTTAAGCTTGGCGACATCATCACTTACAAAAACGGCAAAACCGTTGAGATTATGAATACCGACGCGGAAGGTCGCTTGGTGCTTGCAGACGGTCTTATCTACGCCAGTGAGCAAAAGCCTGAGTTAATCATTGACTGCGCGACGCTAACAGGCGCAGCGAAGAATGCGTTAGGTAACGATTACCATGCGCTAATGAGCTTTGATGATGAGCTATCGCATCAAGCGCTTACGGCGGCAAGCCAGGAAAAAGAAGGCTTGTGGCCGCTACCACTTGCTGATTTCCATCGAGAAATGCTGCCATCTAATTTTGCCGATTTATCGAATATCAGCTCTGGTGATTATTCTCCAGGTGCAAGTACTGCAGCTGCATTCTTGTCTTACTTCGTTGAGGACTACAAAAAAGGCTGGTTACATTTCGACTGTGCGGGTACGTATCGTAAAGCCGCTTCTGATAAATGGGCTGCGGGAGCAACGGGTATGGGTGTTCGTACACTTGCTCGTTTCCTCAATGAGCAAGCTGGAAAATAAGATTGATTGCAGCACTCTCTTGTTTGAGTGCTGCTCTTACCCAGTAAGTCACTTTAAAAGCACAACTATTATTACAAGTACAGAAAGGAAATTTTATGGCTCTAGAAAGAACATTTTCAATCATTAAGCCTGATGCTGTAGAGCGAAATCTAATTGGTGAAATCTACAATCGTATTGAAAAGGCTGGCCTACGTATCATCGCTGCCAAAATGGTTCACCTGACAGAAGATCAGGCAAGTGGCTTTTATGCAGAGCATGAAGGTAAAGAGTTTTTCCCTCCTCTAAAAGAGTTCATGACATCTGGTCCTATTATGGTTCAGGTATTGGAAGGCGAAAATGCGATTGCACGTTACCGCGAGCTAATGGGTAAAACCAACCCAGAGGACGCGGCATGTGGCACTTTGCGTGCTGATTACGCACTCAGCATGCGTCACAATTCAGTTCATGGTTCAGATAGCCCTGAGTCTGCCGCTCGTGAAATTGAGTTTTTCTTCCCTGAATCAGAAGTTTTCTCTCGCTAACTCGTTCATGCATCACTTTTGCGTGATGATCTAGTTCGTAATAACCTCGGAATTGTCCGAGGTTTTTTATTCCGCATTCTCCATTTCACCGGCGAGTTCATTCGTAATTATTCGCGAAGATGTTGGCTAATCTGAGCATCTTACAGGGGTGAAAGCTTAGTTACGTGTGTTTGTTCTCACTGTTTTCTCTGTACCACTTCTACGCTTTTGTTGTCGGTTGTCTAATCATTATTCTCACCGTAAAGCCTGATTAAAATTTAATCGTTTTTATTTTAATGCCTTAGCAAACTCAGGGTCTTACACCCCTTGTTGTAGCTGCATAAAGGCTGTACAATTCGCGCCCTTATTCTTGTTTCAGTCATTGAGAGGCAACATGACCACTGAAAAAATCAATCTACTCGACTTTGATCGCAAAGGCATGCGTCAGTTTTTCGCGGAAGAACTTGGCGAGAAAGCGTTTCGTGCCGATCAGGTTATGAAGTGGATCTACCATTTCGGTGTAGATGACTTCGAAAAAATGACAAACATCAACAAGAAGCTGCGCGAAAAGCTTTTACACAAGTGTGAAATTAAAGCACCAACTGTAGCAGAAGCTCAGCATTCTTCAGACGGCACGATCAAGTGGGCAATGAAGGTTGGTGATCAGGATGTAGAAACGGTTTACATTCCAGAAGATGATCGCGCAACGCTTTGTGTATCTTCTCAAGTAGGTTGTGCATTGGAATGTAAGTTCTGCTCAACAGCACAGCAGGGCTTTAACCGTAACTTGAAAGTTTCAGAGATCATCGGTCAGGTGTGGCGTGCTGCACGTGAAATTGGTCTTGAGAAAGAAACAGGCCGTCGCCCAATTACGAACGTCGTGATGATGGGTATGGGTGAGCCGCTTCTTAATATGAAGAATTTGATTCCAGCACTGGAGTTAATGTTGGATGACCTTGGCTTTGGTTTGTCGAAGCGTCGCGTAACCGTATCAACATCAGGTGTGGTTTCTGGTCTTGATCAGATGACGGGCAAAATCGACGTTGCGTTGGCGATCTCTCTTCATGCGCCAAACGATAAGCTGCGTAGTGAAATCATGCCAATTAACGATCGTTGGGATATTCAAGATTTCCTAGCATCCGTTCGTCGTTACATTGCTTCATCGAATGCAAACCGTGGCAAGGTAACAGTCGAGTACGTGTTGCTTGATCATGTGAACGATGACATGGACCATGCACGCGAGCTGGCTGAATTGATGAAAGACACACCATGTAAGATTAACTTGATTCCGTTTAACCCGTACCCAGGTTCACCTTACAAGAAACCAAGTAACTCACGTATTGATCGCTTCCAAAAAACATTGATGCAATACGAGCACACAGTTACGGTTCGTAAAACACGTGGTGATGACATTGATGCCGCATGTGGTCAGTTGGTCGGTGATGTAATTGACCGAACTAAACGTACGGCAATGCTGAAAGCGTCACGCGGTGCCGATACCATTGAAGTGAAAGCTGTATAAACGACCGGAATTCAAAAATAGCCAGAGCCATTCGCTCTGGCTATTTTGTTTATTGTTTAGGACATTTTCGCCAAGATTTGGGACTATCACTCTTCAACCTAAGGTTATTTGGGTATAATTTCGAATTCCTTTGTCAAAGTTTGGACAAAAGCTTGAGCTATCTGTTAGTTTGAGTGTAAAGAGTTTTTGTCTTCGTTGCGCATTCGCTTATCATGATATGTAACACTAACGATGACACCGATAATTCTCAGCACTTTCTCACATACGTTTTGCTGATTTTTGCAAAACGGGTATTCGCACTCAGATCGCTGAGAGTTTCTTAAAATTATTATTTTTGGTTAACGCGTTTAGGCTAGCTATCTTTAAAGAGGCTTAAGAACAATAACGAAAATACATGACCACGTTAGCCACTAAAACAGATTAAATACCGCCATTATGACAGAACACGAAAATACGAATGAAGTGCCACTCTCTATTGAAGCTGGCACATTACTGAAAAACAAACGTGAATCCTTGGGAATGAGCCAAAAGCAAGTTGCCGATCGCCTGAGGCTTCGCATTTCTGTGATTGAAGATATTGAAAATAACCGATTTGAATCTCAACAAGTCGCGACATTTACGCGTGGTTACTTACGCTCTTACGCTAAATTCGTAGGTCTTGATGAGAAGGTGGTTTTGACGGCGTTAGAGCAGACTGCCGATGCTCAGCCTCAAGAGCAAGAAATTGAAATGCAAAGCTTCTCTCGTAAAACAAAAGACGAGAAGCACAATAGCCGTATTATGCTCCTTACTTGGGTTATCGGGCTGGTCATTATTGGCATTTCAGCGGCATGGTGGTGGCAAAACCAACAAGAGAATAGCCTAACTAAGGAAGTAACGGATTCAAGTGTTGAAGCGCCGCAGCCCACTGCTCAAGAATTAGCTGATATCGATTTGATGACGGCTGAAGAGTTAATCGCAAGCACTCCTGAAGAAGTTGCTTCAACTAATGAAGGCGTTGCTGAATCGACTGAAGCATCCGTTGAGCAAGGGGCGGATCCTTTGCTGACTGAAACTGAAAATACAACAAGCGTAGATTCTGAAGAACCTGTTGCCGTGATTGAAGCGGCGGAAGAGGAACAGCCTGCGCCAGTAGTACCTGAAGGCATGACACTTCTTACTATGAAGTTTAAAGCGGACTGTTGGATTCAAGTAAAAGACACCAATGGTAAAACGCTGGTAAGTGGTACTCATAAGCCAGGACAAGATGTAGAACTTACCGGAAAAGCGCCATTTAAAGTGATATTAGGCGCACCGGAAGGGGTTACAATGACATTTGCAAGTGAACCTGTCGACCTTTCTGGGTATACTTCAGGCAAAGTAGCTAGATTCACTCTACCGTTATAAAAAATTATGCAACACGAATCTCCAATTATTCGTCGTAAATCGACGCGTATTTATGTGGGTGATGTGCCAATTGGTGATGGTGCGCCAATTGCAGTACAGTCAATGACTAACACTCGCACGACTGACGTAGAAGCGACAGTCGCTCAAATCCGAGCACTAGAAAAAGTCGGCGCAGATATCGTTCGAGTTTCTGTGCCTACGATGGACGCAGCAGAAGCTTTCAAACTGATTAAACAGCAAGTTTCTGTCCCCTTAGTGGCTGATATTCATTTCGACTATCGTATCGCGCTGAAAGTTGCGGAGTACGGAGTTGACTGTTTACGTATCAACCCAGGTAACATCGGCAATGAAGAGCGCATTCGCGCTGTTGTTGATTGCGCTCGCGATAAAAACATCCCGATCCGTATTGGTGTCAATGGTGGATCTTTGGAAAAAGACCTACAGATGAAATACGGTGAGCCAACGCCAGAAGCCTTGGTTGAATCGGCGATGCGTCACGTAGACCATCTCGATCGTCTTAACTTTGACCAATTTAAAGTTAGCGTGAAAGCTTCAGACGTTTTTCTTGCGGTGGATTCATATCGTCTGCTGGCGAAGAAAATCGATCAGCCTCTTCATTTAGGTATCACAGAGGCGGGTGGTGCTCGAGCTGGCGCTGTTAAGTCATCTGTTGGCTTAGGTATGCTGTTATCTGAAGGGATAGGCGATACGCTGCGTATCTCTTTGGCTGCCGATCCAGTTGAAGAAATCAAAGTCGGTTTCGACATCCTTAAATCTCTGCGCATTCGCTCTCGAGGCATCAACTTTATTGCGTGCCCAAGCTGCTCACGCCAAGAATTCGATGTGATTGGTACGGTGAATGCACTGGAGCAACGTTTAGAAGACATCATCACGCCAATGGATGTGTCTATCATCGGTTGTGTGGTAAACGGCCCTGGTGAAGCAGAAGTTTCTCACTTAGGTCTAGCAGGTAGTAACAAGAAGAGCGCATTCTACGAAGATGGTAAACGCCAGAAAGAGCGCTTTGATAACGATGACCTTGTGAATAAGCTAGAAGCTAAGATCCGTGCGAAAGCAGCTATGATGAATGGCGAAAACCGCATCGAAGTTAAAGTACAAGATTAATCTCAACGAGAATTACGGTAAGTATTGTGGCAAAAACAATTCAAGCAATTCGAGGCATGAACGATTGCCTCCCAACTCAGTCGCCACTGTGGCAAAAATTAGAAAACACAGTGAAAAATGTAATTAGCGCATACGGTTATAACGAAGTGCGCATGCCAATCGTTGAAGAAACAAACCTATTCAGCCGCGCTGTTGGTGAAGAAACAGACGTCGTTTCAAAAGAAATGTACACCTTTGATGACCGTAACGGCGACAGCCTAACACTTCGCCCTGAAGGTACGGCGGGTTGTGTACGTTCATGTATCCAAAACAGCCTGATCAACCGTGATGAACAGCGTCTGTGGTACATGGGACCTATGTTCCGCCATGAACGTCCGCAGAAAGGTCGTTACCGTCAATTCCACCAGTGTGGTGTTGAGGTGTTTGGTCTAAATGGTCCAGATGTTGATGCAGAGCTTATCATGATGACGGCGCGTTTATGGCGTGAGCTAGGTATCAATGAACATGTCCATCTTGAGCTGAACTCTATCGGTTCTCAAGAAGACCGCGCAGACTACCGTACTGCACTGGTTGCATTCCTTGAGCAACATATTGATGTGCTAGATGAAGATTGTAAGCGTCGCATGCACACGAACCCACTGCGTGTTCTGGATACGAAGAACCCAGACGTTCAAGCTATTTTAGGTGATGCGCCTCGCCTTTCAGATTACTTGGGTGAAGAATCTAAAGCACACTTCGCAGGTCTATGTGAACTTTTAGACGCTGCAGGTATCAAATACACAGTTAACGAACGTCTAGTTCGTGGTCTGGATTACTACAATCGCACGGTATTTGAGTGGATCACTGAGAGCCTAGGTGCTCAAGGCACTGTATGTGGCGGTGGTCGTTACGATGGCCTTGTAGAGCAATTAGGTGGTAAACCAACACCAGCGGTTGGCTTTGCAATGGGCCTAGAGCGTCTAGTACTGATGCTAGAAACGTTGGAACTGACAGACGTTCGTCGCAGTGTTGACGTGTACGTAGTCACTGCGGGTGAAGGCACCATGATGGCAGGAATGAAGCTAGCAGAACAGCTTCGCGAGTCTGTTCCAGGCGTTCGTGTGATGAATCACTTCGGTGGCGGTAACTTCAAGAAACAGTTTAAACGCGCAGACAAAGTTGGTGCTGTTGTAGCATTGGTTCTGGGCGAAAACGAAGTTGCGGATAACACGGTAGTACTGAAAGACTTAGCTGGTGGTGAGCAAGAGACTTACAACCAAGCAGAAGTTGCAGAAAAGATCGCAGCACTGATTTAAGTCTTTTAGTAATCTAACAAAATTACATCCTAGTTCGTAAGCTAAGGCTCCCAAATGTGGAGCCTTTAAACGAAATAGGAATAATGGCAGCTAAGCTGCCATTTACATGTTTTAAGAGGACAGGAAGTGGAACTTTACGATACTGAAGAACAACAAGTTGAAGCCATTAAAGACTGGTGGAAGGAAAACGGCAAAGCCGTCATCATCGGTGCGGTTGTTGGTTTAGGTGGTCTATTTGGCTGGCGTTACTACCAGGATTCTGTGATTCAGGCGAGTGAAGCAGCTTCTCAAAGCTACACGACAGCAATGAATGCTTTGCAAGACAAAGGCACTGATGCTCAAGCTGACGTGAAAGCTTTCATTGAGTCAAATGAAGTAAAAGAATATTCAGTATTGGCTGCACTACAACTTGCTAAAGCACAAGTTGAAGCTCAAGACCTTTCTGCTGCATTGGAGCAACTGAAGTGGGCGCAAAGCAACACTCAAGATGCTGCGTTGTTACCATTGATTAGTTACCGCATTGCGCGTATTGAGACGGAAATGGGTAACTTCGACGCTGCAACGGCAGAGCTAAGTAACGTCACTGATACAGCATGGACAGGTCGTATTGCTGAACTTCGTGGCGATATTGCGATTCGCCAAGGTGACAAAGATGCTGCGTACGCTGCGTATACTGAAGCTCAGCAAGCGGCAGATGCAAGCCCGACACTACAAATGAAATTGGACGATCTGGCGAAATAAGGACCGCATTGGATGAAAAGAGTCTTTAAGAAAGCCTTGCTAGGGGCGTTAACAATGGGAGTACTTGCCGGTTGTGCAGGTGAGAAAGACACCATTGTAATGGCGCCACTACCTCAGGTAGACAGTCAGTTTACAACCAGTAGTGAGTGGAGCACATCGGTTGGCGATGGTGTTGGTCATTACTTTTCAAAACTATCCCCTGTATTTGCGAATGATACATTGTTCGTGGCAAGTCGTGATGGCTTAGTAAAAGCGCTGGATCCTGAGAATGGTAAACAACGTTGGCAAACGGACCTAGAAGAAGATGTCATTGCTCGTCTCTCTGGTGGTATCACAGCGGCATACGGAAACCTTTACATTGGCTCTGAGAATGGTGAAGTCATCTCTCTTGACCAAGAAACAGGTGAAATTGTTTGGCGTGTAAAAGTTGGTGGTGAGGTACTGGCGAAGCCAGTTGCAGATTCAGGCCTTATTATCATCAATACTAGCCGAGGCATGCTGATTGCCCTTAATGAGAGTACAGGTGAGCAACGCTGGGCATTGAGCACAGAAGTGCCGAACTTAACTTTACGTGGCGACAGTACTCCGACTGCAATTGGCGGCGGTGTATTTTGGGGAACGGCAAATGGCCGACTCGCAGCTGCTATCGTTGAGCGTGGTCAGTTGATTTGGCAACAGCCTGTTGGTACGCCAAAAGGCGCGACAGAAATTGATCGTTTGGTTGACGTTGATTCATCGCCAATTGTGCTAGGCGGTACTCTTTTCACCATTGGATACAATGGTCAACTTATCGCCATTGATTTGCGTTCAGCGAACCCGATTTGGAAGCGTAATTACTCATCTGCAACAGACATTTCTACAGATGGTAGCCGCATCTTTGTGATAACGGAAAAAGATCATGTTGTTGCCGTTGATTCACGAAGCGGAACTGAGTTGTGGGAAAACAGCTTGCTTGAGCACCGACAACTTACAGCGCCAGTTATTGTTGGCAATTATCTCGTTGTCGGTGACACGCTTGGTTACCTTCACTGGATGGATCGTTCAACGGGCGAATTTGTTGCGCAGCAGTTTGTCGATGATAGTGGCTTGGCAGTTGGCCCGACGTTATTGTCGGATGGTTATGTGATTACAACTCGCAACGGCGATGTAAAGAAACTAACCATTAACGAATAATATCGTGATATAATTCACATTCGGCTCCTGGCTGGTGACAGCTAGGAGCCGTTTTGTTGTTTGAATTTATTAACCCTGACGTGGTTATAGGTAAAAAGCTGGTTTGATTTGGCATCGAGCAAGTCGTTACCTATAACTACAGAAGAAAGATTATTGTAGAGGTTGTTATGGTACCTGTTGTAGCTCTAGTAGGGCGTCCGAACGTAGGTAAATCTACACTATTTAACCGATTGACTCGCACTCGTGACGCGTTGGTTGCGGACTTTCCAGGCCTAACGCGAGACCGTAAATATGGCCAGGCGAGACTTGGTGAAGAGCACGAATTCATTGTGATTGATACTGGTGGTATCGATGGCACAGAAGAAGGCGTGGAAACAAAGATGGCAGAACAGTCATTAGCCGCGATTGATGAGGCTGATGTTGTATTGTTCCTTGTTGACGGTCGTGCTGGTCTGACACCTTCAGATGAAGCAATTGCTGCGCATCTGCGTAAAATTGAAAAGCCAGCGATGCTGGTAGTAAACAAAATCGATGGTATTGATGCCGATGCGGCGTGTGCTGACTTTTGGCAGCTCGGCGTGGATGATATGTACCAGATTGCGGCCGCTCATGGCCGTGGTGTGACCGCTTTGCTTGAGCGTGCTTTATCTCCATTCTTTGATGATCTACTAACAAGTGAGTCTGAAGACGGTGAGATTGAAGACCTGACTGGATTCGAAGACGAAGAGCCTCTTGTTGAAGATTACACTGAAGAAGACGCAGAAGCAGAGTTCAAACGCCTTCAAGAGCAGCCGATTAAGTTGGCGATCATCGGTCGTCCTAACGTAGGTAAATCGACACTGACTAACCGTATTCTGGGTGAAGAACGTGTGGTTGTATACGATATGCCTGGTACAACGCGCGATTCTATCTACATCCCGATGGAGCGTGATGGACGCGAGTACGTACTAATTGATACCGCAGGTGTTCGTCGTCGTGGTCGTATCAATGAAACGGTTGAAAAGTTCTCTGTTGTTAAGACGCTGAAAGCGGTAGAAGATGCAAACGTCGTTCTACTGGTGATTGATGCTCGTGAAAATATTTCAGACCAAGACCTAAGCTTGCTTGGTTTTGCACTGAATGCTGGCCGCTCAATTGTCATCGCCGTTAACAAGTGGGATGGTCTAGACAGTGACGTGAAAGAAAGCGTGAAGAAAGAACTGGACCGCCGTCTAGGATTCGTCGACTTCGCGCGTATCCACTTTATCTCTGCGCTGCACGGTACTGGCGTTGGTCACTTGTTTGAATCTATCCAAGAAGCATATAACTCGGCGACAACGCGTGTGGGTACGTCAGTACTGACGCGTATCATGAAGATGGCTGTGGATGATCACCAACCGCCAATGGTTCGTGGTCGTCGTATCAAACTCAAATACGCACACGCAGGTGGTTACAACCCACCGATCGTTGTTATCCACGGTAACATGGTTCGTGAATTGCCAGATTCGTATAAACGTTATCTGATGAACTACTTCCGTAAGTCTCTGGAAATTATGGGAACACCGATTCGCATTAACTTCCACAACAGTGATAACCCATACGAGAACCGTACGAATAAGCTTACGCTATCACAAGAGCGTAAACGTAAGCGTATGATGTCGATGGTGAAAAACCGCAATAAATAATGAAATTCGAATACCCAAGTTTCTACTTGGGTATTTTTTTATCAAAAGTAATCGTAAAAATGACTATCACAGCAACAAAGACTCGTTTTTGTCATCAAACATGGCAATTAGAAGCACAAATACAGCTCGTTCAATATACGGAAGAAGTGACTTACGTTATTACAGATGTCACGCCGTTCCATCCCGTTAGTCACATATGGCCGGATCACCCTGCAGACAAAGGAACGTTGAAGGTGAATGGGGCTGAGCATGACGTAGTAGATTGCCAAGTTGGGGCAGTGGAGCAGGAAAGTGGTGCTCTGTATGTGGGTAGTGACATCCCTGTAAAGCGTGATGCTGAAGGTTGGGTGTTTGTCGTCGTGCATGTTTTATCACGTACGGAATCACTTGTTACTGATGATTTGGTGACATTGGCGGTAGATAAGGATTACCAACGCGCTTTGAGTCGAGGCCACACTGCAGGACACTTAGCGTATTTGGCGTTGAATAAAGTACTAGCGGAAGACTATTGGCGAAAAGACGCAGACCGCAAAGACCCACATGGTTATTATGACTTTAATAGCTATGCACAAGTTACGAGTTATGTTACTCCAGACAAGTGCCTCGATACGTACCGTTTAGGCAAAACACTCCGTAAAAGAGGATTAAACAGTGCAGATATGCTGAATGACCTCCAGGCGATTGCAAAAAAAGTGAATAGCCAACTTGTGGAATGGCTTCGACGAGATGCGATGATCACCATGGAATGCCACGGTGACAGATTAACGGATTCTCGCTATTGGAAGTGCGATTTAGGGGAAGGTCAATTAGCGGTAATCCCTTGTGGTGGAACGCATGCGAGCCATTTAAATGAGTTTGCTTTTATCCAAGTTAAACTCGTTGAGCTCGACGCTCAAACTATCGAAATGCACACCAATGTAAACACTGCTTTCTGAATAAGATCTTTTTATTAAATTCTAATTTTACGTTTAATTAAATTGCCATAAGGTTTTTTATTCTGCCTTAAATTGGAATGCAGAATATGTAACTTATGCTTTCGGTGTGTGGTTATATAAATATTCTTTTAAGGGGTGATCGCTGATCAAGGAGTAAATATCAGACGATCAGTATAAGATCCTACGTATCAAGTATGGTTATCGCCTCGTGAAACTTGTTAGGGCGGTGATGAAGATCAACATACTTGTTCGTTATTTTGAGTAGCATGCGTTACTCGAAATTGCTTAGTTTAGAGAGAGGAACGGGATATGCAGCAGAACATTTGCCCGACTTGCAATGTCGAACTGGAATGGACAGGACAATACCATTGTGAACAGTGTGAATCGGATTTTAAAAAAGTAGGTTTTTGCCCTGATTGTGAGGCGGAGCTGGAGAAGCTGCAAGCATGCGGTGCTGCGAGTTACTTTTGTAATGTGTGTAATGAACTCAAATCAAAATCACGTGTCCGATTTGAGTTCCAGAAAGTCAGTTAACCAGAGTTTGTATTCAGTTAACGGTAGAACGAACGTCACCTTCGGCTAACCGGGTAATCAATACATCTCCCGACTTTACATCTGAAGATTGCGTAATTACTTTACCTTGCTCAGTTTGAGTAATTGAGTAACCTCGTTTCAATGTCGCTAGTGGGCTGACGGTGTCCAACTTTTCTGCGGCAATCGCGAGTTGATGGCGCATAGTCAGTAATTTGCGATCCATTGCATCCATGAGCTTTTGCTCAACACGTTCTAGCTTCGACTTCTGCTCGCTAAGGCGTGTTACAGGAGAATTTAATTGCAGCCGATAATGTTGACGCTCGATTCGCTGTTGACGCAAGGCAATAAAACGACTCATCACTCGCTGTAAGCGCATGTCCAACTCATCTAACTGTTGCGTCTGACGTTGCAAGCGATAGCTTGGGTGCTGTCTCTCTAGACGGTGCACTAATTGAGCAGATTGCTGCTTTTGTTGTGCTAGGTAGTAACGCATCGCGCTTGCTAACTTATGCTGGCGGGTAACTAAAGCTTGATCTTTGTGGCTGTTATCACGGCTTACTAGCTCAGCGGCTGCTGATGGAGTAGGCGCGCGTACGTCGGCGACAAAATCAGCTATTGTCACGTCAACTTCATGTCCAACGGCGCTAATAATAGGAATTTGGCTTGCTGCAATCGTGCGAGCTAATATCTCGTTGTTAAAGCACCATAAGTCTTCTAATGAACCACCACCTCGGCCCACAATTAGCACATCACATTCATCACGGCTGTTAGCGCGACCAATGGCTTGTGCAATTTGAATGGCTGCGTCCTCACCTTGTACCACTGTCGGATAAATCACAACAGGTAGGGAAGGATCACGACGTTTCAATACGTCTAAGATATCGTAAAGCGCGGCACCAGTTTTCGATGTGATGACGCCAACACGTTTAGGGTGCTCAGGCAAAGATTGCTTATTGATTTGCGCGAACAACCCTTCTGCTGCAAGCTTCATTTTCAGCTCTTCAAACTCTTGCTGAAGACGGCCGTCACCTTCCGGTTGCATGCTTTCGATGATCAATTGGTAGTCACCGCGAGGCTCATAAAGAGAAAGACGAGCTTTTACTAGGACTTGATTACCGTTAGCGGGCTTGAAAGTAACGCGGCGATTGTTACCACGAAACATGGCACATTTAACTTGAGCGCGAGAGTCTTTAAGAGTGAGGTACCAGTGACCAGAGACAGGAGCTGAAAAGTTGGATATCTCTCCGACGAGCCAAACGATCCCCATTTCGTTTTCAAGGAGTAAGCGAACTTCTGCGTTGAGACGAGAAACAGTAAAGATGTTTTGATTGGTCTTGGAGAGCACAGCTAATCTCTTAGACGTGAGTATGGAAATTAGCGGCAATATAATACATAGCAAGGGGGTAATTGCAAGAAAAAAATTAAAAAATTTGTGGTCAAGCGATTGCGTTAACCGTATAATCCCTCCGCAATATCTAATCCAAATGTAGCTAGTTGCTAACGCAGGTTACCCTCATTATGCGAAACGATGAGATTGGATTGTTCTTTTTACTCCTCTAATTGTGAGATATTGCAAATGCTAAGAATTGCCAAAGAAGCGCTGACATTCGATGACGTACTACTTGTGCCAGCACACTCCACCGTTCTCCCAAACACAGCTGATCTTCGCACTCAGCTAACTAAGAACATCACCCTAAACATCCCAATGATTTCAGCGTCTATGGACACTGTTACTGAAGCTCGTCTAGCAATTGCGCTAGCGCAAGAGGGTGGCATTGGCTTTATCCACAAGAACATGTCTATTGAGCAGCAGGCAGCCGAAGTTCGTAAAGTTAAGAAGTTCGAAGCTGGTATGGTGACTGACGCGGTTACTGTAAACCCTGACGCGACCATCGCTGATGTTGTTGCACTCACTGAAAAACATGGTTTTGCAGGTTTCCCTGTTGTCACTGAGAGCAATGAGCTTGTTGGTATTATCACTGGTCGTGACGTTCGTTTTGTGACGGACCTTTCTAAGAAAGTATCTTCAGTAATGACGCCAAAAGAGAAGTTGGCAGCAGTTAAAGAAGGTGCAACACGAGAAGAAGTGCAAGAGAAAATGCACGAAGCTCGTGTAGAGAAAGTATTGGTTGTGAATGATGAGTTCCAACTAACCGGTATGATTACTGCGAAAGACTTCCACAAAGCAGAACGTAAACCAAACGCATGTAAAGATGAGCGTGGTCGCCTACGTGTTGGCGCAGCCGTTGGTGCTGGCGCTGGTAACGAAGAGCGTGTTGCTGCTCTAGTTGAAGCAGGCGTTGATGTTCTACTTATCGACTCTTCACACGGACATTCTGAAGGTGTTCTAAACCGCATTCGCGAAACACGTGCAGCTTACCCAGATCTAGACATCATCGGTGGTAACGTAGCAACAGGTGCTGGTGCTAAAGCACTAATCGAAGCTGGCGTAAGCGCAGTGAAAGTTGGTATCGGCCCTGGTTCTATCTGTACAACTCGTATTGTAACGGGTGTAGGAGTTCCACAAATCACTGCAATCGCAGATGCGGCAGAAGTGGCTAATGATTATGGTATTCCGGTTATTGCTGACGGTGGTATCCGTTTCTCAGGTGATATCTGTAAAGCAATCGTAGCTGGCGCATCATGTGTGATGGTTGGTTCTATGTTTGCTGGTACTGAAGAAGCGCCGGGTGAAGTGATTCTATACAATGGCCGTTCTTACAAGTCTTACCGCGGCATGGGTTCTCTTGGTGCTATGTCTCAAGGTTCTTCTGACCGTTACTTCCAGTCTGACAACGCAGCGGACAAGCTAGTACCAGAAGGTATTGAAGGTCGTATCGCATACAAAGGCCGTCTAAAAGAGATCGTACACCAACAAATGGGTGGTCTACGTTCAAGCATGGGTCTAACTGGTTCTGCAACTATCGAAGATATGCGTACGAAAGCTGAATTTGTACGTATCTCTGGTGCAGGTATGCAAGAGTCTCATGTACACGATGTTCAAATTACTAAGGAAGCGCCGAACTACCGTCTAGGGAACTAATTACCTAACGGAAACGTTTGCTTTTTCCTTGAAGCATTAAGAAGAGGCGAGTACACTCGCCTCGGTTTTAATCACTTAGCCTTAAAAAGACTGCTCAAAATGACTAAAAATATCCATGACCAACGTATTCTGATCTTGGACTTCGGTTCTCAGTACACTCAATTAGTAGCACGCCGCGTACGTGAAATCGGCGTTTACTGTGAACTATGGAGCTGGGATGTAGAAGAAGCGGATATTCGCGAATTCAACCCAGATGGCATTATCCTATCTGGCGGTCCAGAAAGCGTAACGGAAGAGAACTCTCCACGCGCGCCTCAATATGTGTTTGATTCTGGTGTTCCTTTGCTTGGCGTATGTTACGGCATGCAAACCATGGCGGAACAGTTAGGAGGCAAAGTAGCGGGCTCTAACGAACGTGAGTTTGGCTACGCTCAGGTTAAAGTTTCTGGTGAATGTGCTCTATTTAAAGACCTTGAAGCAACTCAAGACGTTTGGATGAGCCATGGCGACAAAGTAGTAGAGATCCCAGCCGATTTCGTAAAAGTTGGTGAGACAGACACTTGTCCTTACGCTGCGATGGCGAACGAAGAGAAGAAATACTACGGTGTTCAGTTCCACCCAGAAGTGACACACACAAAAGGTGGCCTACAAATGCTTGAGAACTTTGTTCTTGGCGTATGTGGCTGTGAGCGTCTATGGACTTCGGAATCTATCATCGAAGACGCGGTTGCTCGCATTAAAGAGCAAGTGGGTGACGACGAAGTTATCCTAGGTCTATCTGGTGGTGTTGATTCATCGGTAGTTGCGATGCTGGTTCACCGCGCAATCGGCGACAAGCTAACGTGTGTATTTGTTGATAACGGTCTACTTCGTCTAAACGAAGGTCAACAAGTAATGGATATGTTCGGCGACCAATTTGGTTTGAACATCATCAAGGTTGACGCTGAAGAACGCTTCCTAAAAGCACTTGAAGGCAAGTCTGACCCAGAAGAGAAGCGTAAGACTATCGGTCACGTATTCGTAGATGTATTCGATGAAGAGTCTAAGAAGCTGAAAAACGCGAAATGGCTAGCTCAAGGTACGATTTATCCTGATGTAATCGAGTCAGCTGCATCTAAGACTGGTAAAGCGCACGTGATCAAATCGCACCACAACGTGGGCGGTCTTCCAGATGACATGGAAATGGGTCTTGTTGAGCCACTACGTGAGTTGTTCAAAGATGAAGTTCGTAAGATTGGTCTAGAATTAGGCCTGCCTTACAACATGCTTTACCGCCACCCATTCCCGGGTCCTGGTCTAGGTGTTCGTGTTCTTGGTGAAATCAAGAAAGAGTACTGTGACTTGCTACGCCGTGCTGATGCTATCTTTATTGAAGAGCTTCACGCAGCTGATCTATACAACAAAGTATCTCAAGCGTTCACGGTATTCCTACCAGTACGTTCTGTTGGTGTAATGGGCGATGGCCGTAAGTACGATTGGGTTGTGTCTCTACGTGCGGTAGAAACTATCGACTTCATGACTGCTCATTGGGCACACCTACCATACGACTTTCTAGGTAAGGTATCTAACCGTATTATCAACGAAGTTGATGGCATTTCTCGTGTTGTTTACGACATTTCAGGTAAGCCACCAGCGACTATCGAGTGGGAATAATGCTCCTTTAAGAAAGGTCTAGCATTAACAAGCACTAAATCATACTTAAGTCCGCGTAATTGCGGACTTTTTTTGTTTTTGGCTTAGTCATTTTTGGCAATGTCTGGCAACGCCAAGCACGGTTTGACCGTGGTATTTTGATGGGTATGATTCATCGGTAATGCCATGGATTACGCCCGATACCATGCTGAGTGTTTTTGATGGGGCATGGTATTAATATTTATATCTATCTGTTTTATAAAGATTAATTTCTAGTTTTTTAGAGGTTTTTCAGCATGGTATCAAACAAGAATAATAGGTCGAAACATGCTGACTGATACCAAGCTACGCAATCTCAAACCCAAAGATAAACTTTACAAAGTCAATGATCGTGATGGCCTCTATGTTGCTGTCACTACCGCAGGTTCTATCTCTTTTCGCTACAATTACTCGATCAATGGCAGACAAGAAACCATTACCTTTGGTCGCTATGGAGTAGGAGGCATCACGTTAGCAGAAGCGCGTGAGCGTCTCAATGAAGCGAAGAGAATGGTTACTGATGGAAAGTCACCGGCCAAAGAGAAAGCCCGTGCTAAGGCGAGAGCCAAAGATGCTGAAACTTTTGGTGCCTGGGCTCAGAAATGGCTGCGTGGCTATCAGATGGCTGACTCTACCCGGGATATGCGTCGCTCAGTCTATGCCCGAGAGTTAGAGGGTAAATTTGGCAATCAGAAGCTGACAGAAATCACTCATGAAGATCTGCGAGCATTGACTGACGCGATAGTAGAGCGTGGAGCACCGGCAACAGCTGTGCATACGCGTGACATTGTACTCCAGGTGTATCGTTGGGCGATTGAGAGAGGGCAGAAAGTTGAGAACCCGGCAGACTTGGTGAGGCCCGCCAGTATTGCTCGATTTGAACCAAGAGACCGAACATTAACGCCGGCTGAGATCGGTTTGATGTACCGCTATATGGAAAAGGTAGGTACAACCCCTTCGATTCGTGCTTCGGTAAAGTTGCTGTTGTTGACTATGGTGCGCAAAAGCGAGTTAACCAATGCAACCTGGAATGAAATTAACTTTAGTGAAGCGTTGTGGACGATCCCCAAGGAGAGAATGAAACGACGTAACCCGCACCTGGTATTTTTGTCACGCCAGGCTATGGACATTCTCATCGCCTTAAAGACATTTGCCGGTGGTTCTGATTACATTCTTCCTTCCCGTTATGACTCTGATGCTCCAATGAGTAGTGCGACGATGAACCGAGTCATGGATTTGACATACAAGGCCGCGCAAAAGGAGGGCCAGTCATTGAATAAATTTGGACCTCATGATTTACGTCGAACAGCAAGCACATTGCTGCATGAAGCAGGGTACAATACCGACTGGATAGAAAAATGCCTGGCGCACGAGCAGAAAGGGGTGAGGGCAGTTTACAATAAAGCTGAATATCGAGAGCAACGTGCATCAATGCTACAGGACTGGGCTGATATGATTGATGAGTGGGTTGTTTAACTCGTAATTAAATTAAGAAAACGACTCTTTTCTTCACTCTATCACAACTTGGTAATTTGTTTTGACTTAGAGATTGAGAATTGAGCAAAGTAAGGTTTGGGATAAAATTACAGGGCCAATCTGGTGTGACCGACCCAGCGAACAAGGATTTTATATTGAAGGGTATGGGATTAATCCTCTAGAGCTTTTCTAGCAATCCGATTTTCTCTAACCAATATATCTCTGGTTGTTTGAAAGTAAAGAGGTCCATCTACCCCGGCCCACTTACGCAGCATAAACTTGAATTTGTTTATATCATTTGTTTTTCTGAAGGATGCTATTAATCTTTCTAAACTAAATTGGACTTCTCGTCTTGCAAGATTTAGTCGATCACAATTCAAATTAAGCTTTTCGATAGTAGACTCGAGAAGTTCTGAACTTGTTCCAAAATTGTTGTGTTCAAATGTTTTTAAGTTTGCAGTATCTAAATTAACTTCAAGCTTTCCATCGGCTAGAGAATAGTTAAACATATCACTACTCAAATTATCTTCTAAGGGAGATACAATTTTTCCTAGCCACTTTTTACTTTCTCCATGGTTAGTTTCGAGGTGTTCTTTATATGAATCACATGATTTATTGTCTGGCATAACAAACTGTTCAGTGTTATTTCTATCGGTACCACCAATACACACACCAATAACATTATTCCAGTCCAAGTGCCAATTTGGTTGAGCATCACCTACCACCCAACCAGATTTTGAGTTAAAGTGTTCAACTCTTCTATGATGCTCAAAAACATTATCTTCACATAATTCAATTTCACAGTACGCACAAATATAGTTTTGTTCTGAGAAAATTCTATTTTTTATTTTTTTTGCATCTTTACTTTTATTACGTCGGAAGCTATCCCAAGTATCATCAGGGTTAGATATAGCATAAATAGTAAGCTCATTAGGAGCTTGAGACTTATTGATCTTCCTCATACTCTTTCTCCCACTTACGGTTATCTATATATAAATCTAACTGAACTAAGTCCTCATATGCAGAGCCGAAATGTCGAGAGAGTTGTTTTTTCAATTCTAAAGCATCTACAGTGTCATACTTGTCATCATAAACAAGCTCTCGATAGCGTTTCAGATTTTGTGTTATTTCATCATCCGGTGGACGAACGTCAACCTCAAATAGGTTCTTTAATACCCAAGAGGATACAGCACCTCTTGTTCCCTTAGGGGCTCTATACTTTTTCCCATCCTTTAGCAACCAGATAGATGAACTATCGACAGTATGGCATACTTGAGGACTATGAGTTGTTACTACAAACTGAATGTGTGGGAAAGTAGACTCAAGCCTTTGAATAATTTTCTGTTGCCAAGAGGGATGTAAATGGAGATCTATTTCGTCTATAAGAACGATTCCTGACCCCTCTAAAGGTGATAACGATTTGGGGTTTAGTAAAGTTAGTCTTCTTGCTATATCTGCAACTAAAGCCAATATGGTTTTTTCCCCTTGAGAAAGTTGCAATACACTTAGTTGAGTGCCATTTTTATTAAGTGTTAAATCTAGGGGCTTTCTCTGAAGTTTTAAATCACTAAAACCTGGTAGAAACTTATATATAGCATCCTTGACAATATCTAACGATTTCTCATCTATGGTGTATATTGAATTTAATTGCTCTTTGTAGTCTGCCAACTCTTTTTTGTGAGAGTCTAAAAGGTGTTCCAACTCAGGATGCTTATTGATTAGCTCTTTTAATAGTGGGCTATTTATCTCTTTCTCTTTAGCTTGAATCTTTACTCTTAGCTCATCTGCGTTACTTGAAAGTTCGTTGTCACTTTCAATTAGCTCCTTAAACCATCTAAAGAATAATTTAAAATCTGCTTTTCCAGATAAACTTTTACTGTATGCCTTAGCTTTATTCCATACATGTTCATCTTTTATTTCGTCAGATTCCTCGATATCTTTGGTTGTAACATCATTTGCTCGTTCCACTGTATATGAACAGAATAGAGGTAGTGATAGTTGGGGGTCAGATTCGTTTGCTTGTCTTAAAATTTGGCAAATATCATTGATCTGCGTGTAACTACCTCGAACTCTTTTTGAACTTAAAGCAGTCTTCTGCATCAACTCCATATTGATGACTTGCTGTTCTATTTCGAATTCAGCACCAATACTTGAAAAGTCTTCACCATTCTTTATTTCAATTTCTTCTATCAAATCACCATTATTTGATTTGGTAGCTAATCTAGAATTAAGGTGAGTTAAACACTTTTTTATAGCTTCTAGTACAGTTGACTTACCGCAACCATTATTTCCTACTAGCACTGTAGTAGAGCTTTCTTTAGAAAGCTTCAAATCTAAGAACTCAAATCCCTTATAATTATTCAGTTTTATTGACTTTATTCTAAATTTGTTTTCTTTAAGTTGACTCGCACAAACTGATAAATAATGTTGTGCCTTTTCTTTATCTCTTTCTACACTAAAACCTTCATCATACGATTGTGCTAGTTGGAAAGATGCTGAAAAATCTCCTTTATTAGATCTGGAAATCAACCGTCGAATTGTTTTACTAAATTTTTCTTCCATCTAATCTCCACCATTATATCTGAATAAGTCAATAAAAACCTTTTCACCATATCTATTTTTCATTTTATCTAAAAATATTGGCTCTACAGTTTTAGCAAAGCCAATAAGCCCCTTTAAGTGCTCTATATCATCTTTGTCGTCAAGGGTTCGTATAGAAAATTTATGTAGCAAGGCCCGTATATATCTTTTTCTATCTCGACCAAGAGATAATTTATTATTGTTAGATATTGTTATTCCAGTAACGTGACGATTGTGTGCCTTGGAAGAAAAAAATGTCTTAGATCGATTTAGTTTTATTCTATCATCAAATAGAACACGTAATGTATTTTCAATATACTTAGGAATAACAAACAATAAATTTTTCTCTGAAGTAGAAAACGTCAAATCATCAGCGTATCTAGAATAGTTAATATTTAATTTGGTACAGTAGTTTGTGACAATTTTATCAAACTCGTACATGATGAAATTTGATAGGAAAGGGGAAGAAGGCGCACCCACGCTAAGTACGAGGTTTGGACTTTTCTTTTTAGTTCTGTTCCAAAATAGTAATTCTATCAATGGCTCTATATCATTATTAACCAGCACAATATCCTGGTAGTTCAGAGCTTTTAGTAACATAGACGGTGTTAGGCTATTAAAGAAATTTTCCAAATCCAGTTTCAGTAAATAGCTGGACTTAACATGCACACTTGCATTTTCTTTTATGTTGATTCCGTTTACATAAGCTTTAGCTGAACTATGAATCTGAACGCAAGGTTTCATCTGCTCAACTATAGCGCGCTGTATGCGTTTCAGCTCAGGAGTAGGCTGTGCAATAACTCTAAAACCAAAGGTTCGTTTGGGAATCTTATAAACTTTATAGTGTCCTGAAGGCTTCTTAGCCAAGTAATGGCTAAATTCAACAGGAAAAACTTCTGGAGAAATGTGGCTTAAGACTGAAAGCTTCATTGATATCGTTGCTTACATTGAAAGAGTAAGAGTGATACAGGTTTCCCTGTATCACGAGAGCTCTTTACTTAAAGACGCGGAGCGGCATTTCCGATCTGCAATCGTTGCGAAGAATGAGTAACTATTGCAGTTCGGAAATGCCGTTCCGCAGCTGCAAAACCACTCAATAAATTAGAGTTCGGCGCAACGCCAAACTAGATTAAATCATAAACTTAATCCAAATTACGCTAAAGAGCCTTTTCAAGTTAGCTCATTTTGGCATTTGAATCAATCTTAAACGAAATCATTGAGACTGAAATACTCTAACGTTCTAGAAAACTTTCTAAATCAACCACATTTGTATTACTTCCATAAATTTATTTGATGTTTCATCCAGGTTGTTGCCCACAGTGTTTCAACAAGTAGAGCCTACCCTAGAGAACTGGATTGATCGTATGAGGTGAGCTTTAGCATGTTCCCGAAGTTGTTAACGGTTTGGCTCCGATTAAGAGAGAGAGCGTCAATCTGATGTTGGAAAATGTAAGTCAAGAGACTCAACTCTGAGGTAACAACTCAGTTGACTGAAGGTTATTATGCGGTAGGCCAGAGAATGCTGAGAGTTATCTGATACATGGCTATACAAAAGGAGTATCTCTGTAAAATTTAGCCGCTAAAATTTTTCCAGTTCTTCTAGCGTAGTAAGAGAAACTCATCACGAACTGTCCCCAAAGCTTTAGACACAGCTTGGGGAGTTATTTTTTTACCACTAAGTTCAGTTAGTTTTTGAGCAATCGCTTTCTGACTAAGGCCTTGGTCTTTCTTTTTCAGAGCGAGCATTCTTTTCTTATTGTCAGTAAGTCTTGAATCGACCATTCTTCGGGCTATATTACGTAAAGCTCCTTCATCACCGGCTCCAAGAGTTGTACCAGATCCAGTAAAGCTCACTGCTGCTTCATTAATGAGTTTTTCTGTTTCGCCCTTTAGCTCTACCGGGTACTCGAAATTATTCCTAATGTAATGGAAAAATGCGTCAGCTTGCTTTTGCGTTACGCATTTATCTTGGAGGAAGTGGTAGAAATACTGGTCAACTAGTTCATCTCCTGATACAGCTTTAAGCTGTTCGACTTTGAAAATGTGAAGCTGCAATCGTCGTAATTCCTTCTCAAATTGGCCCTTTGATTTCAGAGCACTTTTGTATGTCGAATTCCAAGTGCGGCCATCAATGTTTTTCGGTTTATGGCGAGAGCAATACCGGTGGCTGAGCTGCAGTTTTTTCTTGTTGTCAGGATTTTTTTCGTTGTGATCATCTATCTGATATTCATCATCTGGCATATTGTTATCTAGCTTATAGAAATATTCTGCGAGTTCATTTCTTTGGCCACATAGCTCACAGTAGGTTTGCTTTCGTCGTGCATTAAGTTTGGTGTCGGCACTATGTTGTTTAAATCGCGTAGGTGTCAGGTGAAGCAGCCATAATAGTTCGAGCAGATTATCTACGGTTGCTTGAAACCTAAAATCTATAGGCCGATATTGATGCTCAGTATTCTCAAAATGTCGTAGTTGCTGTTTGATCACATCATGAGCGTTTTTAAATCCCATCATCATGACTAGATTGGTTAATGGAGTATCTTCTTTAAATTTGGAGCCATATTTAAGAGACATCTCACGTGTGACTCGTTCTGTCATGGTCAATTTAGCTTTTGAACGTGGCAAGGGTGAGCGTTCAATATTCAGATAGGGATTTGGAAAGAAATGAAAATGACTCTCAGGAAGAGAGCTAAGGAACGCCGACACCTTGGGATCGAGAACTTCTAAGATGAGATCTCCAATAGGGAGTTTATCTGTTTCTAGCTTGTTGTGGGCCAGAACACCTTTCAAATGGTTTCTAGGGTCTTTTCTTCTTGAATGTACGGTGTAGTTTGCCCAACGATCTCGAAACTCCCGTATGCCATCGGCGACAAAGGCGTCGCAATCTTCCCATACAGATATAAAGTATGTATCTAAGCGATCACTCGCTTCCTTTTCGATTTCAGCATATTCCATCTGCCACTCCCGTCCCCCCGTACTGCAGTGCCATGTTACTAATGATTACGTGATGAATATACTAGCAACTAGTTGCATTCATTGGTAGCTGGTCCTTTATCAATATGAAAATAAATGAAGGCTCAACTTAATCTGCCAAAACGTCCAATCCGGAGTTTAAAAAATATTGGCATAGTCAGGTCTCAGCAACTAAGAGGAGGCAAAGACATGCAGGATCTGGCACATAAAACCCTGATTAATCGCAAGACACTACTCAAGATGATTCCTTTGTCTGATCGGACTATTTACAACATGGAACAACGGGGAGAGTTTCCTCGACGAATAGTACTTACTAGCCGCAGTGTGGCTTGGGATCTTTCAGAGGTTGAGAACTGGATAGAAGAAAAACGCAGGTCTGCATTCAAAGCAGCTAGACCGGGCTTTTTTTGGTAGTCAGTAATCAATATGTCGTTTGAAGATTTTATGGATACAGAGTTCCCTGTATCAAACAAGAAAAAAAATGTTCCAGTAGTGCACCGTAAAACAAAAGTTGAGGTGAGATCGAGCTACGTAGACTCCATCATAGAGATTCAAGAATGCAGTGCTCAGGAGGCCAATGAACTCGGATTTATTGCTCGACTTCTGATTCAAGCAACCATGCCGCACAGCAATCCAAAATCGAATGAGTGGAGCCGGAAGAATGGTAATTTCACCATCCACATGATGGCACCATCATCTGTAGGTTTGCCTTTCGGTTGTTATGCACGCTATCTCTTGGTCTGGGTAAGTACACAAGCAGTGAGAAATAAGTCAAAACTGGACAATGGTTATATCACTGAACAGGAGGCACGAAAGCTTGAACTGGGAGATTCTCAAAGAGGTTTTATGAAAAAACTAGGGGTGCGTTCAAGTGGGGGAGAAAATGGGTCAATAGACCCCTTTAGGGACCAAATGCGGCGGTTGTTCAAAACTACGATCAGTGTGAGTTATACAGAACTAAATGATGAAAGTGGATATATTTGTGAAGATGAAACTGGAGCCAGGGTTGCTGATATTTCCCATATTTGGTGGAGTACAAAGCAATCCGATCAAGATTCATTAGGGGAATCTTGGGTGGAACTATCGCCTAAGTTTTTTCAACTTATTACAGATAAACCTGTCCCTTTGGATATGAGAGTTCTGCGGTTGATTAAGCGTTCTCCGATGGCCATAGATATATATTGCTGGGCGACTTATCGGGTGAGTTATTTAAAGCGAGCCACAATTATCCCTTGGTTAGGTTTGATGGGACAATTGGGAGCGAATTACGCCAATGTCAAAGACTTTAAACGACGGTTCAATGGTGGACTTAAAAAGGTACAACAGGCATGGCCAGAACTAGATGCTACTCCAACCGAAAAAGGATTACTTTTGAAGCCAAGTGCTCCTCAAGTACCTCGACGGACAAAACGACAGATTGAACGGGATATTGAAGCGTAATGGAACTGTATACACCATCGTTTTAGGTGTTAGTAAGTCTGGGAAATTAGAAAGTTATCCACGCATGTTTTGTCCCGCTTTAAAGGGGGAGTTTTGCGCATGTTTTGTCCCGGAGTGCGCATGTTCTGTCCCGAGAAAGGCCGAAAAGTTTTTTAATAACAGATGGTTGTGGAACCTCCTATAGTACTTTCCTGTAGGTTTACCTATATAAAAAATTAACCTGTAGTTAAGCGAAAAACACAGTGGATAATTTGGTAAAGACTGAGAGGTTTGAATCTCGAAATTGGAACAATGTAGTTTATGAAACACTGACTTGTGCAGCTGATTTATACATGTCTGAAACTGTCAATAGAACGGATTTGAACGGCATGGGAGTTTTTTAAGTTATTGAAAATTAATTTCTTTAATATTTAATTTTCTTGGCGTTTCAACATTTATTGACATTTGAGGGGCGGGAGATATTTGGGATCGAAATAATATTACAAGCCTTTCCCATGTGATTTCAGACATATACATACAAATACAGACAAGATTCATCGTCTTTGCAGAAATGTACAGATAGCAAAACATGGATAAACAGTGCTGAGGTGCGGGCAAGATAGGTGAAGTAGGCCCACCAACAAGTTGATGGTTCCTATTTCACTCACTACTTATTCGCACCTTCGGGCTCAACGACATCTTGCTCTACGAGGTATCTAATCCTCGATTTTAGCCCTTGGACTCCTAACCAGTTTTAAGGGGAATGACACCTATGTTTCAAAGCTCTGAGGCCGCGCGTTTTTAAGGTGTCGCGCAGGTCGGACGCCAGGATAGAAAGTGACAACCTATCTTTGTAGAGGTCCACATTCACCGCTGATTTTCAGTAGGGGTAGAGGCTCATATCTATAGATTTTAGGCCGATACAGGTTGGTGGGTGCAACTTAGTCACGACAATACTAAGGGCACTCAATCATGAACAATATACGTATTTTAGCGGCTAAAATACCTACGGTTGCTATTTCATTAGCGCTTATCTCTCCCATACCGGTAGTCGCTGGGATTCCGGTTGTTGATGGAACGAACCTGACACAAAATATTATGTCAGCAATGGAGTCTGTCACTCAAACAGCCAAGCAGATCCAACAGTACCAAACTCAGTTGCAGCAGTATGAAAACCAGCTGCAAAACACGATGGCCCCAGCGGCTTATATTTGGGACCAGGCACAATCGACGATTGATGATTTAACTCATGCCACCAATACGCTTGCTTATTATCAAAACCAGCTTGGTAGCCTTGATGCTTACCTAAGCAAATTCCAGGATGTGGCCTACTACCGCAGTTCACCTTGCTTCAATGGATCTGGAGGTTGTACGCCTGCAGAGCAAGCGAGGATGGAAGAAAACCGTCGCTTGGCGTCCGAATCCCAGAAAACAGCCAACGATGCTCTCTTTGAAGGCTTGAAGCTACAGCATAAAAACTTGCAGGCTGACGCTCGTCAGCTGCACCGATTACAGTCAGCAGCCCAGGGAGCTGATGGTCAGTTAGCTGCTATTGGCTATGCCAACCAGCTTGCTAGTAACCAGGCCAACCAACTCCTTCAAATCCGTAGCTTGTTGATTGCTCAGCAGAATGCTGTTGGTTCTCGAATGCAGGCTGAAGCCGACCGAGAAGCTCAATATCAAGCGTCCCGTGAAAGGTTATTTGATATGGGAGATCCAACCGACCGTTCAAAAAACAGGGGGTTCTAATCATGAAGAATATCATTCGAGTTTTTATCGTCAGCGTGTTGGCCTCTTTCGTTCTGGTAGGGTGTGGTGAAGATGGAGGGCCAAAGTCTACAACGATCAACTGTAATAACCCGAGCCTGACGAAAGAGCAGAGGGAAGAAGGGAACTGTCTTTGGAATATGGGCGAGCACACGGATCGCTCCAAGAATAAGGGGTTCTAATTATGAGCAAGATATGCATTCGACTTGTGATGCTACTAGCTGTTTTACTTACCTCGCAAACTGCGTCGGCGGCCATTGAGCCTAATGGTGTCTTGGATGAGGTGGCTATGCGCTTCATGATCGCCAGTACCACTTGGAGTACGGTAATTACAAACCATGCCGTGTGGCTGTTTTGGACGCTGGGAACTATATCTCTTGTTTGGACTGGCGGGACTTTAATCCTTAAACAAGCTGATATGAGGGAGTTCTTTGCCGAGTTTATGCGCTTTATCCTGACGTTTGGTTTCTTCCTCTGGTTACTCAGAAACGGCCCGGACTTTGCGACGTCAATCATCGACTCGTTGAGAACGATCGGTGCTCAAGCCGGTGGCCTTCCGAGAGACCTAACCCCCTCAGAGCCTATTAGCATTGCTTTCGACATTATTGTTAAAGCTGGTGAGTCCTACAGCTTCACAAACCCTATAGATAACTTGTCTATCTTCTTCATCACGCTAGCAATTTTGGCATGTATGGCGGTTGTGGCAGCTAATGTGTTGTTGGCCTTGGTAACAGCTTGGATATTGATATATGCCGGTGTTTTCGTGCTGGGGTTTGGTGGTTCGCGTTGGACTTCAGATATAGCAATCAACTACTTCAAAAGCGTATTGGGCGTTGCTTTGAAGCTGATGACAATGACTTTGCTCATTGGCATTGCCATGTCGATTATGGACGGTTTTTATGCTGATCTATCCAATGACGCCCCTATGCGTGAACTGCTGGTGATCTTTGTCGTTTCACTGGTTCTCGTAATGCTTATTCACTCTGTTCCCAATGTGGTTGCTAGCCTAGTTCCTGGAGGCGGCGCGGCGGCGGGGGCTGGCAGCATAAGTACTGGTGCGATGGCCGGAGCGGCTGTTGCCACTGGTGGTATGGCTGCCGGTGCAGCAATGGCTACCGCTGGCGGTGCGTCTGCTATTCAAGCTGCGTTTGCAAAAGCAGGTGAGAACGTAGCGAACAATGCTGACGTGATGTCGAGCCTTAGCAGTGCATTTAGCGGTAGCGGTGATACTGACGAGGCTGGCTCCTTCTCCCAAGTTTCCGGCCAATCTTCTAGCGGTGGCGAATCCTCTGGCGGTTTTAAAGGCAGCGCTGTAAAAGCGGGTCGTATTGCTGCGGATACCGGTGCGAATTTGATCAAGGGAATGGGTGATATGGCCGGGGATAGAATCAGCGGCACTGCTGGAGGCCGTTTAGCCAGCTCGATCAGAAACAGTACGAAAGATGAAGGGGATAGTGATGACCAGGAGGGCGACTGACGACGCTTCACCTGCATTTGACAACGATAGCTTAGGCGGTGTGGGTACTAGCTGGATGAATCAAACCGGCGGCTTTGATGGCCTATCCAGCGAGGACCAGGAAGAAGCCCGCCAAGCACATGCTGAATGGCAAGAGCGCAACCCGGAAAAGCACACCTTTGACGTTGAGGACTACGTTGCGTATGCCCAGGAACGCAACGAAGAGGTTGCTAGCTTTGTCAATAAAGGCCGTTCGGCCGAACTAGATAAGGATTACTGATTATGGAGTTTAACTTTCCACCTCAAAACCTTGCGGAGGTATTTGGTTTCTTCGCAGTGATGTTCATTGTGATGCTGGCCTTCTATTTTTTAGGACAGTGGCTATACAACACTGGACACGGCCCTAAGATGACAACCATTGCCGATAAAATGGAGGCATTCCAAAACAAGCTGGCCGGGCGTGCCTACAAGGACGTGACGAGAACGGTCGATCAAATCGACAACATGAGACGCTGGCCGTTTGACCGACGCAAGTAGTTAGAAAGCACACGGGCCGGTGATGGTGCACCGGCCCGTATTTTCACATACATCAAACCGATTATAGTGAAGCTGTAACTCGTTTTTGGACAGAAATCAGCTAGAGCATCTACTTAAATTAGCAATTCATAAATTACTTTTTGTATGGCAAAGTGAGTTTGGGAGAGCTAGCGCTTCGGTTAAGATAGCGCTAGCTAAAAGGATTGCCTCAAGATTAGGCTTTGGCTTGATGCGCACAACGAGCGTTACGTTAAATATTCGCTATTAACGATACTCCCATGCATGCATAATATCTCCAAATCAACTATAAGGACTTAAAGTGAAAAAACTGATTTTACTAGCACTCTTAAGTGCAAGTGCAAGTGCAAACGAGGTAGACCATTTTTATGTCGGCGGCAATTTACTTGTAGGTCACAATACTGAGTTAGATGCTGGTATTGCAACTATTGATGAAAGCAACGACTTAGGTGGAGGGGTGTATGCTGGTTATAATTTTGCAGTTCACCCTAATGTAGATTTAGGTGTGGAGTTAGAATACCAACATTTTGGTGAAGCTGAATTTAATGAAGATGCCAGTGTTAAAGGTGATGCCTTTTATATTAACGCACGCCCTAAGTTTATAGATAAAGGTAATAAATTATATAGCGCACTCATTCTTGGCGTTGGTTCATTAAAGGGCGAAACCAACGTCTTCGGTATATCTGAATCAGAATCCAAGTTCTCTTATCAAGCAGGATTGGAAGTAGGTTACATGCTTGACAATGTAGACCTTGCTATCGGCTACAGATACAGGTCTGCTGAATTTGATGGTGTAGATATCAACATTCAAGGTGTGACAGTTGGTATGAGATATAACTTCTAGTAGCTTGCGACGAATGAGTTATCACAACCAAAAAGCTTCCCATTCGGGAGGCTTTTTTAAGTGCTGTTTATATGTGTTACGTTAAATTAATCATTACTTTCTTTTAAACCAAAGCGGTCCCACTCTATCAGCAATCGACTAAAATTATTTTTTGAAAGATATTTGGCATCTACACACTTACCATCATCATCGTACAGCACAAGGCAAAAAGAACTCGATTATAGTGTACGACCTAACGAAAGCCATTGAGCAATAATTGTCTCGTAATGCTCTTGATATGATGCGATTTCAAAGCCTTTGTTATCCAATGTTTTAAAATAAATTTTTAGTTTCACGCTTTATCCCATTTATCTCATACACATCATATTTAAGACTAGGTTTGTGTGAGCAATTGAACGTTCTTAATAGACTGAGGCAAAAAAAAACCACTATATACGCAATTGAGCACTATTATAAGGTTACATATATTACCACCTTGTGAGTATTTTGTTATGGCTTTGTGTGGAATAAAAAAATACGACACTTTAGTAGATGCTCATACGATTAAACTTCTCGAAAATTTAACAATGGAAATTGGAAATGAAGAAGTTGCTCTACAAATCACTATTTTGTCATTTGAAAAACTTTGGCATCAAATGGAAATGCATGGAGAGCCCGAAAACACATTTGAATGGCTTCAAATCGAAGCAAAGAAGATCATAATTTAAAGCAACATAACGTTGTGGTGGTGATTATTCCTATTACGTTAAATAGCCGACTTAGCATCTCAAAACGCCAACCTGACGCTCTCAAAACGCTCCAGGAGCGTTTTTAAGCACTTATCCTTACCTACTTAGCCAGAAATCGGGCTGTAAGTTTGTGACGCTTTCAGAGCGATTTACAGGGCAAAAAGTTCGCTGTTCGATTGAAACAAAAAACGCCCTCTAAGGGCGTTTTTTCTATGTTTTCATCTTATCGATGGCATCTTTGGTGATCAGCTCGTTAGCTATCTCTAAGTTCTCTTTGTACTTCTTCTCTTTGTACTTCTCATATTCAAATCGAGATAACGAACTTCTCGGATCGTACTCGTAACGCTGACAGAATTGCTCAAAAGTAACAGCTGCACTCATAGACACCTCTTAATCTTTAAACTGAAAACTTCGCATAAAGCTCTGGCTCTTTAGAGAGTAGAGTCAGGACTTTGCTTGCTAAACCTGTCGGATTTCTCCGTCCTTGCTCCCAACTTTTCACGGTATCAATACTCACATCCATCGCTTGTGCCAACTCTTTTTGGCTGACATCCAGTTGTGCTCGGATCGCTTTAACATCGGCAATCTCATAACGAGTGATATTCGCAGGAGTCTGCTCTCCTTTTGCAATCGCTTCGGCTTGCTTCATCGATGTATAAAGTTCATCAAAAATACTATTGCTCATTGTCATACTCTCTCTTAATCGACCTCGACACTTCTTTAAGGAGATTCTTCTCTTTCTGAGTTAAAGAGTCCTTTCTCCCTTTCTTGTACAGCAACACCAAATAGACAACATCAGGTTGGATCAGTAAGTAAATCGTTCGATAACCACCACTCTTACCTGTCGATTCTCCAGCAAGGCGAACTTTTCTTAGCCCTCCCGTTCCGACAATCAACGATCCCATTTCTGGGTTTTTGATGATGTCTGACTGCAACGCTCGAAACTCTTCATCCGTGAGCATCTCTTTTCGCTGAGATTCAAACAATGGCGTTTCAATAAACTCTAATGCGTAGCTAATAACCCGATCCTCTCCCAAAAGAATAGGAGTACATTGTACTCCTGGCAAGCGTGTTTTCAAATGTATTAACGATTAAATCCGAAACCTCGACCTCTGCGATTTTGTCGTGCTAACGACTGCTCTTGCTGTATTGCTTTTCCAACGACTGGAGCTGCTGCGTCAAGTTGTTTACTTGCATGGTCAAGCTGCTCACACTGCTCTGTAAGCGTTGGTTCTCCTCGCTGCTCTGCTCGAATCTTTTCTCTAAATCCTTGTAGAGCTTCACGAACTCGCTGTGCTGCTCCTTGTGCTGCCTCTCTAAAACCTCGAAGGCGTGCAAAAGTTGTTTCTCTAGCTCGGTCATTTATTTCCTCTCCAACTTGATCAGCTCGTTCTTGCCATCGTTCATTGTCCACCCCTCCAGAATCGAGTAACCCTCTGGTATCACAATAAAACGTTCCCCTTTCTGGCTCTCGTACAGAGAAAGCCCCCAAGTCTTGTTCTGGAACTGCTCTAGGATCGCTTTTTGGCGGGCTATCTTTTTCTGATTGTCTAATATCGTCTGCCCTTGATACCAAGCGATCCCGTAACTGACGATCACCAAAAATAACAGGGTCACTGGCAACCAAATCCATGTTTTCATCACCAAGAGATTCAAACGTGATTGCTGCTCTTGGATGTCGTTTATGATTTTCTGCTCGCTTGATTTCAACGCATCTTGAATACGTTGTTCGTGCCTCTCGAAGTCTTTCTTTAGCGTTTGCTCGATAGCGTTGGCTTGCTTCTTCGATTGCGAATTGAAGTCCCTCGCCATATTCAAAATCTTGCTCATACAACAAACCTTTTAATCTTATGTTTCGTTTCCCACTTTCGGGATTCTTAATACTGATGCTTTTAGCTGTCACTCTGGCAATCTCAAATCCTTTGCTTTCAAGCGCACCAATTACCCCTTTTCGACTACGGATTGCGCCTGATTGAGCAAGATTAAGTAGACCATCGGTAAGAAGTTGCTGAATCTCTTTTGCATCGGATGGAGTGTCTTTAGCACTCACCAAGCCTTGCTGATTAGCAGGGTCATCTGGGTCATGAAGCCCTAGTTCAAGATTCTGAATGGTGCGCCACGCATCGATACGAGGATTGTCTGCAAAGTGGTAGTAAGGTTGAAGTCGCTTGCCAGAATGAAGCTCAATATTTGGAATAACAAAGTTCAGCTCTAACCGCCCTTTATCAAGATGCTCTACCCAAAGAATGGAGTATTGGTCTTTGTCTAAGCCTGGTAACAAAGCCTTTTCAAAATCAGCCATGAGGCGATCTTTAATCTCTTGTGATAAGTCCGTTTCAGCAAAACAGAGAAAGCCCGATGTGTACTTTTTGGCGTAAGGACTCGAATCAATGAGTGATTGAACTAAATCAGGATCGCCTTGATTGAGTTTCGCCCTCTCCCGATTTCTATCTTTCCCTAAGAGATAATCAACAGGGCCACTCCCAATACCCTTACCTCTACGAGCGAACTGAACAATCATACTTTGCCATTATTTGCCCAAGCTGACGCTCGATTGCTGAAAGTTGGGCCAATACTTGAACCACATTCACGACATCATAATTCTGGGTATTCACTACTCTAGTAATCTGATTCAAGTTATTTCCAAGCCCAGATAACTGGCGCAATAATGCGGGGTCTACTTTAGGAACATTGGCTCTTTTAAGAGTCCGTTCCCCAAGACAAGTCTCTCTCATCCAAGGAGCTAATTCCGCACCATCACACCGATCTTTCAGAGCTTGAAGTTCAGCCTCAGTGACTCTGATCTTGATGGACTTTTCTCGTATTACTTTCTTCTTTTCAGTCATGGCAATTCTTTAGTTTGAGTGCTTTTAACTAGGGTTAAGGGAGCGTAGCGTCCCTTACAAGGCACAATGACAACGTAACGAAGTGGAGGGGTCTTTGTGTAGCCTTGCTTAATGCTTTCTTTTCTTCATGATTACCATCAATAATTGCTTTATGAAGAAGTCCTGCCAACATTGATTTTCTAGTGACTTCTGGTATCACACAAGGGCTTAATACCCCCCTAGATTTAGGGTAATCCCCCAATGAACACCAAGCGATTTGAAGCCACCATCGTGTTCATGCTTATGGTCATACCATCCAATGATCAACGTCAAACCATCATCATGGTAAATTTCTTCCGTTTTCTTCCAATAAGAAATCATTCGAACACGCCATCAATTAATTTGCACGAGCTTGTTTGACGATGCATAAGCACTGATCATATGAATGGTGCTCGCCCTGTCTTCACGATTGTATGAGCCTCGAAGTGTTTTGCCATCAATCGCAATCACTTGACCTTCGGTAAGGGTGTGTATTGATGACATCCAGTTAATGAAGCATTCATGAAATGCTCGGGGTCAATCGTTGAGATTATTCGAGCAATCGTGTCATCAACAGGAACACTATGTAAAAACAGGCCATTGCGCTTAAACCAATTATGATGACCGAGAATGTATTCACGGATATCAAACCAACCTTTCGCACCAGCAATAACCGCACATAGCGAGCCAAAAGGACTTCGAAGAGGCAGTAAGTGACCTTAGGGATTTGGCGTAGATCAGTAATCGTTTGAAAATGTTCTTTGAAGTGATCGATGTGCATGATGCTTTCCCTAAAAAGGGAGTATAAGATCACAGCTAATAAATGGGATCGTCAAATTAGTCGTCATTTTGCTTAAAAAACGTTCACGACCTCACCCTGCAGACAATTAAGCCTTAAGCTGCTACTTACATCACAGACAACGCCGTCGTAAATAATATTTAATGCGGAGTTTTCACCTTTTCACATCGGGACCTCTAAATGGACGTTAAGCCTTGGCTACTCTTAACAGCTGCAATTCTCGCAGGCTGCTCTGATGACGATCATCAGACCCACAACAACAGCGTCAAATTCGATGTCATAGACAATCAAGAATTTACCCTTAATCCGATTCAAAACGACAGCAATCCCGATTTAGAAAGTTTCAGCTGGACTCAAACATGTGGTTCGATATCCATTATTCCTTCTGACACAAGCCAAACCGTCAATCTGACACTTACCGCTCCAAAACTGGACAACGATGAAGAGTATTGCTTCCAGTTTAAAGGAACCAGTAAGAATGGTGATCAGTACTCAACCGATGCAAAAGTGTCCGTGGTGTCTCCATCACTGGAAGTTTATGTTGATCACGCATCTCTCCCCTCTTTACATCAGGTATTGGACATCATCGCCTCTGCAGAGGCTCACCCGACAGCTGAGCGCTATGTGTCCTGGGGCCGTATCAATCCGACGCAAGAGCATCTGGCGCAACTGAATATCAGTCGCTTCCCACTTGAGTCAAACCATACATCGGCAGAAATGCTTGAAGCTATTTCTGCCTTTGCAGAAGATCATCACAGACTCAAGGTTTCAATCAGTACCAACACGCTGAAGTCATATGACAACCTAAAACTTATGCTACAGCGGCTGCATAAGCAGCCACATGTCGACATTGACAACATCAGGCTCTATGACGATGGCTCTGCTGAATACGTGAACCTGTACAACTGGCGCAATACCCAGGATAAGACCTACCTGTTACAGCAAGCCGGTGACAACCTTAAAAATATCATTTTAGGTTCAGGTGGTTCTTCCGCGCCCTGGTTGACTACTCAGTTTAACTGGCATTCACTCTACCCTACTGAGTACTCAATGCTGAGATCTGACTTTTTGACGCTTGATCCAAAACTACACGAGTTAAAAGAGTATCTGGGTGATAGCCTCAAACAAATGCAGTGGGATAAATATGCAAAACTGTCCTCAGAGCAGCAAGCATTGTTCCTTGAAATCGTAGGTTTTGATCAAAATTGGCTGCAAGTAGAATATGACAAGAGTCCACTGGCTAACTTTGTATTCACGGGGACGACTACCTGGGCCGGTGGTGAAGAGAAAGAGTTCTACGCCAAGCAACAGGTTAATATCATCAATAATGCTATCAACGAAACCAGCCCTTACTATATTGGTAAGGAGCATGACCTGTTCTTCAAAGGGCATCCTCGCGGTGGTGTTATCAATGACATCATTATTAGCAGTTTTGATAATATGGTGAACATTCCGTCAGCCATCTCTTTCGAAGTCCTGATGATGACAGATATGCTGCCTGATACTATCGCCGGTGTGGCCAGCTCTTTGTATTTCACTATTCCAGCGGAAAACATCAAATTCATCGTTTTCACTTCATCCGAAGAGATCACCGATCGTGAACAAGCATTAAAGAGCCCACTGGTTCAGGTCATGATGACTCTGGGCATTGTGAAAGAAGAAAACGTTCTCTTCTGGGCCGATATGCCTGATTGCAGCAGTGGAACCTGTATCTAATCCAGTTTTAAAAGGCCCTTCGGGGCCTTTTTTCATGCTTCAATCTCAATTGCAGCGTGTGACCAGATTCAAACTCCCTGAAAAAGAGATTACTGATACTTGATTCAAATCAGGGTTTCCAACTGCTGGAGCTGCTCCGCTAAATCGTTGTATAGATTCACAAATTCCTTTTGTTGTATTTCGTGCTGCGTCTGCAATTGCTCGAATTCGTTCAATAATAGGGTTTCTAACTCGGTCATGTTCTACTTCTCCACCAGTTTGATAAGTTCGTTCTGGCCATCGTTGAGAGTCAATCCCCCTTTCACAGAGTATCCCTCTGGGATCACGATGTAACGCCCCTCTTTGTCCTGAAAGAAACGATAAGGATGCTAGGAAAGCTAGCGCACGCCGCCCTTTCGGCTGCGCCGACCCCTACCCATTTCGACTCAAATTTATGAGTGATTTGGGTATCTTTTTGGTCGCTTTCAGATTGGGTAAGTCTCTTCCCTTTCGGGCTGCCCTGCGCTGTGAGTAAGGCTTTACGCCCCCATTCCAGTCTCACAACACTAATCAATTATTCCTTTTCCGCAGTTCTCCCTCTAGCAGCTACAAGAGAGCGGTTTTATCGTGCTTTCGCAAGTTTTGATTAGTGCCTTTACCTGTCACCTTTGGAACTTCCCTTGGTCGGTGACTGATACGCATCGCCTGTTCCAAAACATCTTGAATCCAAAACAGGTGCAGGAATACTTGAAGTGCTTAGATGATATGGCTATCATGAAAGGACTTACACAGGTTGCAAACTAGTAAGTATTCCGAAATAAACCGCCCTGCAAGGCGGTTTTTTCATATCTGGGGATTGAGATTACAACCAAAGAGCATGGATCTCAACGATCCTTTTCTAAGGTAATGAACGTCCTCAAGAAAAACGCCTCCCAATGGGAGGCGTTTTTCGTATCTGCCAGTTGTAAAAAGGTCGCCTACACTAGCGACCTTGGGGATTCGTACAACGAGCGTTACGTTAAATATTCGCTATTAACGATACTCCCATGCATGCATAATATCTCCAAATCAACTATAAGG